>JAQVME010000067.1 GCA_028703745.1 Clostridia bacterium | reverse complement strand
TCAACGGTTATAGAATAGGAGGAAAGACGGGCACAGCGCAAAAATATGCAAACGGAGTAATAGCGCAAGGCAAGTACCTGTCGACGTTTATCGGCTTTGCGCCGGCAGACGATCCGGAGTATATCGCGCTTATGATGGTTGACGAGCCGCAGGGCGGAGTATATTACGGAAGTTTAGTGGCGGCGCCGTACGTAGGTGAAATATTCAAAAATATTTTTAATTATAAGGGTATTGCGCCGCAAAACACCGAGCCTGAGGAATATTTCATAATGCCTTCACTTATCGGCATGAACGAAATGCAGGCAAGGAACGCATTGTATAACAAAAATCTTTATTACGAAATAACAGGACAGGGCGGCAAGGTAGTAAGTCAGATACCCATAGCCGGCAGCCTTGTAAGCAAGGGCAACGTGGTGCTTTTTGAATTAGATAATTAAGGATACGGAGGGAAAATGAAAATAGCAGACTTATTAGAAGGCGTGGAGATATTAGGAGGCGATGCGGATACGCAAGTTTCCGTACGCGGAGTGACTTTCGACAGCAGAAAGACAAAGCCGGGCGACCTATTCGTGGCTTTGGAGGGAGGCGTGGACGGGCATGAATATGCGTATCAAGCCATAGATAACGGCGCGGTATGCATTATCGCCGAAAAACCCGTAGGCGCACCGCACATACTCGTGGCAAACACGAGAAAGGCGCTTGCCGTTATGGCGGGGAATCTGTATAGTAACGCGCACAAAAGATTAAAAATAATTACCGTCGTGGGCACAAACGGTAAGACGACGACGACTTATATAATTAACTCCATTCTAAAGGCGAACGGGCATATGACCGCCGTAATCGGCACGCTGGGCGCTGTAATAGACAACAAGAGGATAAAGACAGATCTTACTACACCCGACCCGCTGGAAATGCACAGGCTTTTTGCCGAGGCGGAAAAGAGCGGAGCGGAATACGTCATAATGGAGGTGAGCGCTCACGCCATATATTTCAGCAAGCTCGAGGGCGTCACTGCCGAGGTAGCCGTTTTTACGAACGTATCTCAGGACCATTTGGATTTTTTCGGCACTATGGAGAATTATACAAAAGTGAAAACCTCGTATTTTGAAAAAAGTAAAATAAAGCTCGGCATTATAAACAGTGACGATATTTACGGAAGAAGCATCTTGCATAGCGGCAAGGCTCTGTTTTTGAGTTACGGAATTGACAACCCCGCAGACGTGTTTGCCGTCGATGCCGTAAGCTTTGGCGAAAAGACGAGGTTTCTGGTTAACGCATGCGACGATGTTGCGGATATTACTGTGCCTTTGCTTGGAAAATTCAATATTTATAACACGCTGGCTGCCATTGCCGTGGCAAAGGCGCTTTCTGTGCCCCTCTCAATTGTTAGAAAGGCGCTTGCCTCTATGAAAGAGATACGGGGAAGATTTAATATTATAAAAAGCGATATAACAGTAATAATTGATTATGCGCACACCCCCGACGGTTTGGAAAATCTGCTTAAGGCGGCAAAGACCGTTGAAGGCGGCAAGCTGATAACGGTGTTCGGTTGCGGTGGTAACAGAGATGCGGCAAAAAGACCGATAATGGGCAGAATTGCAGGCGCCTACAGCGACTTTTGTATCATTACTTCAGACAATCCCAGACTGGAGGAACCTATGAGCATAATTACGCAAATAGAAAAAGGTATGAGAGAAAGCACGCAGAATTATATCTGCATAAAGGACAGAACCAACGCCATTGCCTACGCCGTCAGCTTTGCAAAGAAGGGAGACAAGGTGGTTATTGCCGGCAAGGGCGCAGAAAATTATATCGATATTATGGGAAAGAAAATACCTTATTCCGACAAAAAAGCCGTAACAGCGGCACTGGAGAGCTACAGAGCTTGATAAAATACTTGCTTGCCGTCATAATATCTTTCTTTGCGGGCATGCTGATAGCTCCTTTGACAATAAAGGTTGTTAAAAGGTTGCGGGTCAAGCAGACCATTTTGTCGTACGTGCAACAGCATGAAAGCAAACAGGGCATACCTACAATGGGCGGAGCTATATTCATTTTGCCGGCGGTGGCGACATCATTTTTGCTTGGCGGCGGTATGATGACGAACTTTGCCGTGCTGATAATGCTCAGTTACGGCATGATCGGCTTCCTTGACGACTTTCTCAAGGTTACGCTGAAAAGAAATCTCGGTTTGAGAGCGTATCAGAAGATTATTTCCCAGCTATTAATCGCCGCAATAGCCTCGTATTTTGCTTACAAAAGCCAGTTTATCGGTCCGGAAATAAAAGTACCGATGTTCAACACCGTCATTAATCTGAAATGGTGGTATCTGCCCTTCAGCATATTCGTATACGTGGCGCTCAGCAATTCGTGCAACCTTACTGACGGACTGGACGGGCTTGCCGGCAGCACCTCGTGTATATACTTTATGGTGTTTTTTATTATTACGTTTATGCAGATGACAACGGCAAGCGATTCGGGGCGTACTCTTTATGCCCAAGAACTGTCATCGTTATTGGTCTTTCTGGCAGCGCTAATCGGCGGAATTATTGCCTTTTTGTGGTTCAATTCCTTCCGCGCAAAAATTATTATGGGGGATATGGGCGCGCTGGCGCTCGGCGGAACGGCGGCTATGGTGGCAATGGTTACCGGAAATCCATTTTTAATTTTGTTGACAGGCATAATGTTTGTCACCTCTAGCATATCAGTAATAATACAGGTTGCCGTATTCAAGGCGACAAAGGGCAAGAGAGTATTTCTTATGGCTCCGCTGCACCACCATTTGGAGTTAAAGGGTATAAACGAATCAAAAATTGTTTCGTTCTATATGATTATTACCTTTATCGGCGGCGTCGTGAGTTTGATAATAATGTGAGGTGCATATGGTAGTGGCCGATAAAAAAGTGCTTGTTGTGGGTATGCGCGCCAGCGGCATATCCGCTTGCAGTCTATTGAAGGAAAAAAAAGCCGAAGTATACTGCTATGACGACTATGTCAATCCCCTTGAAAACGAGTTCAAAAATCTAAAAGGCAGACCTTTAGAAGAAATTTTCGACGGGCTGAGCCTTATCGTCATAAGTCCTTCAATCCCGAACGGGCACGAGGTGATGAAACACGCGAAAGAGTTGAAAGTGCCCGTTATCAGCGAGCTGGAGCTGGGTTGCAGCTTTCTGAGAGCGCCGAAAATCGCCGTCACAGGCACGAACGGCAAGACGACGACGGTCTGTATGCTACAAAAAATTATGTCCAACAGCGGGCTAAACGTAAAAACCATGGGCAATATCGGTTATCCTGTTTCACAGGTGGTGCTGGACAAGTCAAAAATGGATTACGCCGTAATTGAAGCGTCGAGCTTTCAGCTTGAGTACATAAAGAACTTTTATCCAAGAATTGCCGTCATTATGAATCTCGCGCCCGACCACATGGAGAGGTATGACAAGTTCTCAGATTACATAAACGCCAAAAAAAATATTTTCAAGAACCAGAAAAAAGACGATATACTCCTGCTAAATTACGACGATAAAAACGTCCGCGCCGCTGCCGAGGGGTGCCGTTCGCGCATTATTTGGATAAGCACCAAAAAAAGTCTTTCCCCCGTTTGTATCAAAGACAACTATTACTATTTTGAGGATTCGGCGTTATGCCATATAAAAGAAAGCAAGGTAAAGGGCGAACACAACAGGTTCAATCTGCTTGTCGCAATGAACATAGGCGCGCTCGTCGGTTGCCGCAGGGAGCATATGCTGAATCTTATCAAAGATTACAATCCGTTGCCGCACAGAATTGAATATGTGACGAGCATAAACGGTAAGCATTTCTACAACGACTCAAAGGGAACAAATATTCACGCCTGCAGGTTTGCTATTAATAGCCTTGAGGATAGTATCGGGTTGATAATGGGCGGTAGCGATAAAAACGAGGACTATTGCGAGTTCTTTGAGAACATCGACGAGAAGGTCAAATACATAGTAGTAACCGGCAACAACGCCGATAAGATTTATAGCGCCGCGTTAAAAATGGGGTTTTGCGGTATAAAGGTCGTCGATACGCTGAAAACAGGACTTGAAGAGCTTATTGCCAGAGAAGATATTAAAAACGTGTTATTTTCGCCTTCCGCCGCCAGCTTTGACAGATATACAAATTACGCCGAGAGAGGAGACGTCTTCAAAGGGCTTGTTTATGAAATTAACCTTTAGTATTGCCGCAACGACGATTCTATTGAGCCTGCTGGGCATCGTGATGATCTATTCGGCGAGTTCGTATTCGGCGCTGAGAGACTTCGGCGACGAATTCTTCTACGTTAAGAAGCAGGCTATCGCATTTGCCGCCGGGCTTGTTATGATGCTTGTCGGCAGCAAATTCAACGTGCAAATTCTTCAAAAAATCAAGTGGATAGTGCTCATTGCGGCGGTAATTCTGCTGGGCTTGGTATTTGTTCCCGGGCTGGGAGTGGAAAGCTATGGCGCGACACGTTGGTTGAATCTCGGGTTTACTACTGTACAGCCCTCGGAATTCGCAAAGTTCGCTCTTATGATTTTTCTTTCGGGGTATTTGTCCGAGAATCCGCCCAAAAATTTTGTTTCGCTGATAGTGCCGCTGGTGTGCGGACTGGGAATATGCACACTCATAATACTCGAGCCGAATATGTCCATTACGATTTGCGTCGGGCTGGCACTTCTAGTAATGCTTTTCGTTGCAGGCACGCCGAAAAAATGGTTTGTGTTGCTTTTTCTTTGTTTAGCTGCGGCAGTGCCGCTTTTGATTATACTTGAGCCGTACAGAATGAAACGGTTTACGGCATTTGTAAACCCGTGGGAAAATCCCAAGGCAGAGGGGTACCAGCTCATACAATCGTATTTTGCTCTGGGCGGCGGCGGACTTTTCGGCACGGGGCTGTTCCGCAGCCGCCAGAAATATCTGTTTTTGCCCTTTGCGGAATCTGACTTCATTTTTTCAGTAATTGGCGAGGAGCTGGGGTTGTTCGGCTGCCTCGCGGTAATAGCAATGTTCGTTGTGCTTATCTTTTGCGGCATAAAAGTTGCGCTTCGTACAGACAGCTTTTATAAAACTCTGCTTGCAACGGGCATTATCAGCGTTATTGCATTGCAGACGGTTATCAATATGGCGGTGGTCACGGGGACCATTCCGCCAACGGGCTTGCCTTTGCCCTTCGTCAGCTTCGGAGGCACTGCGCTTATGACCTATATGTTTTCTTCCGGACTTCTGATTAATATAGCTTCACCATTGCAAAAAGCAAACCATAAAATGTAATGTTACATAAAATCAGGAGAGGGAAATGGCAAAATTGGTGATTAACGGCGGCAATCGCCTTTATGGCAGTGTGGAAATACAGGGCGCGAAGAACGCCGTGCTTCCGCTGTTCGCCGCAACGGTATTGACAGATGAAAAAGTAATTATAAAAAACGTACCCGACCTCGTAGACGTACACAATATGGCAAAAATTCTCAATTCGCTGGGCGCGGATGTAGTAAGAAAAGGCACCGTTACAGAAATAACCGCAAGAGATTTGAAATCGTCGGAAATTACTCACGTGCTGGCAAAGGAATTGCGCAGCTCTATTTTTATTTTGGGACCCGTACTCGGCAGACTCAGACAAGCGAAGGTTGCCTATCCGGGAGGCTGTGACATCGGACTTCGACCCATAGACATACATTTGAAGGCATTGCGTGAAATGAATGTAAAGATAATCGAACGCTCGGGCTATATATATTGCGACGCCTCGAACATTATATCAGGCGAGCTGATGCTGGACTATCCCAGCGTAGGCGCAACGGAAAACATTATGCTGGCGGCGGTTACCACAAAAGGAAAAACCACAATAATGAACGCCGCGCGCGAGCCGGAAATAGTAGACCTTCAAAACTTGCTGAACGCCATGGGCGGCAGTATAAAAGGCGCGGGAACGTCCTTTATTGAGATAGAAGGCGTGGATAAGCTTCACGGCGCCACATATACCGCTATGAGCGACCGCATAGCCGCAGGCACTTTCGCAATTGCCGTGGCAATCTGCGGAGGCGAAGTCGTGTTAAAAAACTGTAAGGCGGAGCATATCCATGCACTGCTTTCCAAAATGGCAAAAACCTCTTGCAATATCAAGCAAATAGATGATAATATAGAAATAGCGGCAAAATGCAGGAGAGATGCCATAGAGTTTATTGAGACGCAGCCTTACCCCGGTTTTCCTACCGACCTTCAGGCGCCGATAATGGCTTTACAGACGGTCTCAAACGGCGTGTCCATCATTACCGAGAATATTTTTGAAAGCAGATACAAGCATGTTTGCGAGTTGATGAAGATGGGCGCTAATATAAAAATTAAAGGCAGAACCGCCATAATAAAAGGCGTTGACAGACTTTCCGGCGCAGAGGTGCTGGCGCAGGACTTGCGCGGCGGCGCGGCGCTGGTGCTGGCGGGGCTGAACGCTATCGGCACAACGGTTGTCAGCGACATCTATCACATCGACAGAGGCTACGAAAGCATAGAAAATTCTTTCAAGCTGCTTGGAGCGGATATTAGAAGAATATGAAGAACAAATACATAACCATAACGGTAGGCATACTCATCGTCATAGCGATAGTAGTCTTCGGCAACGTTTTTTTAATTAAGTCTATCGACGTGGTTTTTGAGAGAAAACCCTTGAATGTCAATGAGGCAAATATTGTCGAGGCTTCAAAAATTGCTATCGGCAGCAATATCTTTTCGCTAGACGAAAAAAGCGCGGCTGCGGGCATAGCGGATTTTTATCCAAATAACACGGTGTACGTACAAAGCATTGAAAGGGTCTTTCCCAACAAAGTGATTATTTACGTAAAAGAGCGCACTCCTGTCCTGTCGGTTGCTTATGACGACGGGGGGGAGGAGTGCATTCCTACGGACATTGATTTTCAAATGACCCGCAAAGCGCTGATAGCCGATATTGATTTTGACAAAATAATCATCGTCAGCGGCGTATCCGTGCTAAACACCTTCAACACCTCAGAATTCCTCCGCTTAAAAGAAGGAATAT
>JAQVME010000066.1 GCA_028703745.1 Clostridia bacterium | reverse complement strand
CCAGCCCCACGCATACGGTAATAATGTATGAAACGGGAGTCATAGAGGCATACGGCAACAACAACAGAGGGCAATGTGACGTAAATAACTGGAGAAACATCATCCAAATAGTTGCGCAAGAGGGATTGACTCTGGGACTGTGCGAGGACGGAAGTGTGCTTTACGCCGGTTATTCTTATTATGTCGAAGACATGACGGTCATTTCGCAGTGGTATGACATTGTATCTATAAGCGCCGGTGGCGGGCATGTAGTTGCCGTCGATTGCAACGGCAGGGTATACGCCGCAGGCAGCAATACATATGCGCAGAGTACGGTTCAGGGCATGACTCAGGTGGGCAGAATAGCCGCCGGAGGCGAGCATACCGTGGGCATAAGGTTCGACGGAACGATAACAGGCGTCGGTCGCAACAATGACAGCAGACTGGTACTACCGTCTGTTGACGAATTGCCGCGGGTAGCTCTCATAGACGTCAAATTCAGCGCAGAAACTTTCGGGGTGAGAGTCGGTCAAACCAAGAGAACCAATCTTGAGTTTTCTCCATACAACGCAAGCGACAGGAAGGCAGAGAACATCTCCTATTCGTCAAGTCTTACGCATATAGCCTTTGTGGATAACGAAGGCTATGTAACAGGCGTATCTGCAGGCACGGTCGAAATAACAGCCACGGTGCGCAAAAGCGACGGAGGGCAAGAAACCACGACGGTAACGGTCTATGTTTATGAGAGCGTGGCATCGGTCGAAAGGGTATCGTCGCCTACCAAAATAACCTACGGCTACAACGAGCGGCTGGATTTGCTTGGAGGCAAGATAAAAATCAATCTCACAGACGGCAAGAGTTTTGTCACCCCCGTAACGCCTGACATGGTAGTAGGGTATCAAACCGCGACCGCGCAGCTCGGTGACGCCATCAATATAACCGTAAGCGAGTGCGGCGTCTCTCTGGATTATTGCAACATAAAGGTAATAAATGTAGTTAAAGATGTTTCCATCAGCAATATGGCGAACCTGAAGACGGTATACGATTATGGCGACGATATAGACCTTGCCGGCGGCTGGATAAGAATTACAAGAGCCTACGGCGAGGAAGAAACAGTGACGATGGATAACCTTTTGATGAACTCTGCACTAGAGGTCATAGCTGACACGGAAATTCTCGCCACCACCACCGTCACGTTGAAATATACTGACAGCATAGCAATGGATGCAGGAGTATCGAATGTTTTCTATTTGTCTTTCCCAATAACTGTTTTTGACAAGGTCATAGGACTTACCGCACAAATGGATAAAACCTCTTTCAAATACGGCGAGGACATTTTTGGCAATGGCAAGCTCATAGTTAATATGCAATCGGGCATAAATATTTTTGAAGACATAGCCGAGAAGGCGGAAATTGAAGAGGGCGTGGACTCTGTCATAATAATAACCAATTACGACAAGTATATGTTGGGAGTGCAAACGGTAAAAATAAATTATTTCAACCCCGATTTTGATATACCGCTGTCCTTTTTCCCGACTCTCGACATAGCTGTTGAGGACACTATTTCCGACGTGGAGATAACCTCGATGCTTCTTGACGATGCCGCGGTGTACGACAGGACCAAGGCTCCAGACAGCTCAATTACGGTTCGTGTGAGCTTTGCAGGAGGCGCCGTTATTGACGTAGGCATAGACGGCGAGCAACAGATGTTCGCCAACATAATGCTCGTTTTCGGCGAGGTCAGCGCGGGAGATCAGGAGGGATTTGCAAAGGTTAGCATGGAAATAAAGGTGCTTGAGAAGCTCAATAATTCCACGCAGTATAACCGCAAGTATTATGACAACGACCTCAAAGTGCTGGGACTGGGTAGCATCAGTTCGCTGACGTTCATCGGGGCGAGCGAGTTCCCTTACGGAGAGAAAACCGACCTGATGCTTGAGATAAAGACCGATAACGACGTCCCCTATTTGATAAAGATTGACGATGCCAGACTGGGTATTGACAACAAGCTGCTTGAGACTCAGACGGTGAATTTTTCTCTGCTGGGGAGGACGGCAACAAAGAGCATAATTTTTAGGGATTTTGAGACAGGCATATATACGCAGTATCTCAACGTCAACGCCGTGTACGGGCAGCCGCTGCAACTGACTGTTTATAAGACAATGGCGAGCGGAATTGACCTCGAGATTACCGACGGCTGGGAATCAAACTTTGACTCGCTCAAAGAGGGATTGCAGCAAGTCACCATTAGGTACAAGGAAAACCACGCCTACACCATAAACGTTACCGTACTCAACACCATTGCCAGCATAAACGTGGTAAGTTCGCCCAAGACGACCTATCAGATTCACGAGGATATTGATTTGTCGGAGTTCAGCATCAGATTAAATTTTCAGAAGGGCGATTCAGAAACCATGCTTTATGCGCCCGATAAGTTCTCCGTCACGGGCTATGACAAGAATATAATAGGCATCCAGATTGTCACCATTACATTTGATCTGACGGGCGATTATTGGGAATACGCGTTCGAGGTCAGGAACAGAATAAAGCGTATCGAAGTGGACAGAGAAGAGTCAAAAATAATTTATACCGTTGGCGAGGAGCTTGACATAACGCTGATATGCGTCTTTGAGAACGGCGACAGGATTCAGATAACCGACGAGTTTGTAGACAATTTTGATAAAAACCTAATAGGCGTAGAACAGGTAGTCAATTTGATATATTGGGGAACCTATAGCACGGCTATCATAGTAGAAATAATTGATGCGCCGAGAGAAATAACCATCAAGGCGCCCACAAAGAAGTATTATGAATACGGCGAGCCACTCAGCTTGGAAGGGGGCGTACTAACCATAACCACTCAGACGGGCAAGAGAAAGACCGAATCGCTTCACGCCTACAGGAACTACCTTTCAAGTTTCAATCCCACGCCGCAAACAAAAGGCGGACAGATGCTGACGCTCGCCATACCCCAGTACAACATTTCAGCAAGCTTCATTGTTTACGTCAAAGACAAGGCAACGAGCATAATGCTTGAGCCCAAAGAAAGCGTAACGGGCATAAGAGTCGACAGGACCAATACGAGAGTAATACTCGAGAACAGCGCTACACTTGCGACGTTCAACAGTATGGTTTCCAGCTACGGTAGCATATATTACAAGTCCGGAGACGCATATTTGGATTTGGGTGCCAACCAGAACGCATATATATCCTCCGGCGTAAAGGTGGAAATAAAGAATTCGGAGGGAACTTTGATAGAGTCCTTCAGCGTCTTCGTAAAGGGCGATGCAAACGGAAACGGAATATTCAACTCAGAAGATTTGACACTACTCGGGCAGGGGCTGCTACTAGGCAGCGAAAATGCCGTTTATTACGCCGATTACGATTCCGACAGGGAGTATACGTTGACAGATTTTGTTAATTGGGTAAAGAAAGCCGAAGATGAGCAAAGGGGAACCGACGAATGAAAAAAACTGCGCTTATATTATTGATGATCGTATTTACCATTGTCGCCCTTTCAGGCTGCGGTGCCAAGGAAATAAGAGCCGATGATATCAAATTCATCGAAATCCGCGCCGGTTCGTTCAAGACGGAATATGGCGTTGACGAAAAAATAGATTTTACCAACGTCTATATCGTCATCACGCTGAAGGACAACAAGGGTGAGGTTGTAGAAAGGGTTACGTCAGAAATGGTTGAAGGCTTTGATACCTCGACAACGACGGCGCCTATGGATATGCGCGCTATGCGAGTAAAATTCAAAGGGCTGTACACTACGATGTGGAACTATGTTGTATCAAGTCCCTATACCATAAACACCAAGGCAAGGCTACAAGCTGTCTCAGAAACGGTAGAAAACAAATATAAAGTTGAGCTTAGCTTGACTCTTGACGAGATACCCGAGGTCAGCGGCGTGCAGATAGAGGTGACCTACGATGCAACTAGGCTGGATTACGACGATGAGTTGGAAGACATCCTATCGGGATGGGATACGGTCAAAACATCGACGAAGACCGGCACCTTCAACCTGTTGCTTTATGCCGCGCCCGGTACGCAACCGCTTACATCAGACGGCAAGCTTACAGCGCTGGTTTTTGATATCAAAGCAAGCGGCACATTCTTTGTCCAAATAAAAAATATTCATATTAGCTTCGGTGAAGGGGACATTTATTTGCCCGATATCATCTTGTCGTAAGGAGTAGCATGAAATTAATACCGTTACCTCAGGCGTTGACCGTCTCAAACAAAGATTTTCTAACAAAACCTTATATTATTAACAATATTATAGCCGAAAAAGTAGCCGGTCCCGAAGGATATAGGCTTGATATAGGCAGCCAAGGCGTTGTTATCACGGCAGAGACCCCACGGGGTTTGTTTTATGCGAAGCAGACACTTACTCAGCTTGAGGAAGAGTACGCAGAGCAGTTGCCCTTTGTCAGTATTACGGATTTTCCGCGGTATGCATACAGAGGCTTTATGCTTGACTGTTCAAGACATTTCTTTCCCATAGATATCATTAAGAAGCAGCTTGACATTATGGCTACGCTAAAGCTCAACACCTTCCACTGGCATCTCACCGACGACCAGGGCTGGCGCATACAGCTTGACGGCTTCCCTCGCCTGACAGAGATAGGCTCAAAAAGAGCGCAAACGGCGGGAGACGGCAAAAAGGTTGAGGGCTTTTATACAAAAGACGAGATAAGCGATATCGTGGCATACTGCGCCGACAGGTTTATCGAAGTCATCCCCGAAATAGATTTGCCCGGTCATTTCAAGGCAGCGCTCGCGGCGTATCCGCAATTTTCTTGCAACCAATTGGAAATAACGGTGGGCGAGGGCTTCGGCATTTCCCCTGACATTCTTTGCGCGGGCAAGGAGGAATCATATGAGTTCTGCTATAGCATACTTGACGAGGTCGCAGAACTGTTCCCCGGCAGATATTTTCATCTAGGGGGGGACGAGGCTTTGAAGCTGTACTGGCTTGATTGTCCCGATTGCCAAAAAAGAATTGCCGACTGCGGGCTCAAGAACGAGGAGGAGTTGCAGGGGTACTTTATGTCAAAAATGGTGGCGCACCTCAACGAAAAGGGCAAGACCGTCATAAACTGGAACGACGGCATGCTGGGCGGAAACATCAAGGGAGACATCATTGTTCAGTATTGGAAAGAAAACAAAATAGGCAGGGAGGTCGCAATAAAGGAAGCCAAAAATGGTCGCAAGGTTATCATAAGTCCGTTTTTCAGCTATTATCTCGATTATCCCTACGGTATGACGCCGCTTAAAAAAACCTATAATTACGAAGCCGACGGCGCAATAACCGATCAGGTTATTGGTCTCGAAGCGCCGCTATGGACGGAGCATATTGAGGACGCCGAAAAGCTGTGGCAACAGATTTATCCAAGGCTTGTCGCGCTTGCGGAGAGAGCCTGGAGCAATAAAAAAGATTATCAAAGTTTCTTGACAAGACTTGATAATTTTAATAATATCTTAAATAGATATAATATTTTATACTGCAATAATCCCAATCCGTATTTGTTGCCAGGCAAGCTTGCGACGTTGAAATTTTTTATAAAAGCGTTATCGAGAGTAGAGAAAGGCAACCTGAACGCGATGAAGAAAACAAAAGAAAAGTTAAAAAATAAATATAATAAATAAAAAGGAAAGTGCGATGAAAAATTATTACAACATGTCAGGGAAAGAAGTGCTGGACGAATTGCAATCCTCGGAGAAAGGTCTTACTGTTCAAGAGGCCGTTGACCGGCTGGAAAAAAACGGCAAGAACGAACTCAAGGAATCTAAAAAAAGATCTCTCGTGGCAAAGTTTTTCGACCAGATGAAAGACGTTATGATAATAGTTCTATTAGTTGCCGCTGTTGTTAGCGCGGCAATAGCCATTGTGCGTTCTGAATATTCGGAGCTTGTAGACAGCGGCATAATACTCATCATAGTACTAGTGAATGCTCTTATCGGATTGGCGCAGGAGAGCAAGGCTGAGGCGGCTCTCGAAGCCTTGAAGAATATGAACAAACCGCTCGCAAAGGTGCTACGTGACGGCGAGGTCCAAAAAATTAAGAGCGGCGACATTGTCGTCGGCGATATAGTCCTCCTCGAAGCAGGAGACAGCGTGCCCGCAGATATGCGGCTACTTTCAAGCGCATCGCTGAAGATAGAGGAGGCCGCGTTGACGGGCGAATCGGTTCCCTCGGAAAAAGATATTCATACTATAGAAAAAGACGAGGTGCCGCTTGGCGACAGACACAATATGGCGTTTTCATCGGGCGCCGTTTCGTACGGCCGCGGACAGGGCGTAGTTGTGGCTACGGGCATGAACACAGAGGTAGGCAAAATTGCCGAAATGCTCAGCGAGGGCGGGGAGCAAGAGACACCGTTACAAATGCAGCTTGCAAAAACCGCAAAGATACTCAGCATAATGGTGCTGGCTATCGCTGCAGTCATATTCGCCGTTGCAGTCATAAAAGCCGGAAAATTCTCTGCAGATGTCATAATCGATTCGTTCATGACAGCGGTTGCCATAGCCGTCGCGGCTATCCCGGAAGGATTGCCCGCCGTAGTAACGATAGTGCTTGCTATCGGAGTGCAACGAATGAGCGAAAGGAACGCCATTGTAAGGAACCTGCCCGCCGTTGAGACGTTGGGCTGTTGCCAGATTATTTGTTCAGATAAGACCGGCACCCTTACCCTCAACCAAATGACGGTAAAAGAGCTCTACACATTCAAAAAAGGCGCTTTCTCTGCCGAAGAAAAGCCGGGAGAAGGCGCTAATGACCTCATCAACGGCATGGTGCTTTGCAACGACACCGTAATAAGCGGCGACAAGCTGATCGGCGACCCGACAGAAACGGCGCTTGTGGCGTATGCTAAGACGGCAGGCGTCGACGTAGTAAGCCTCAACCAAAAACACAAGAGAGTCGACGAAATTCCTTTTGATAGCGGCAGAAAGCTTATGAGCACCGTAAACGAGTCCGAAGAAGGTGTAACCGCGTATATCAAGGGCGCGCCCGACATTTTGATAGGCAAATGTCTTTTCATTCAAGACGGGGTAGCTGTCCGCGAGATTACCGAGCAGGACAGAGCAGCCATAAAAAAAGCCAACAACGCCATGGCGACCAAGGCGCTTCGCGTACTTGCCGTCGCCATAAAAATAG
>JAQVME010000065.1 GCA_028703745.1 Clostridia bacterium | reverse complement strand
TTATGGCTTTACCTGTTATTACGGGCATTATTGACATAATTGGCGGGTTATTATGAAGAAAGTCGCGCTGTTTATTATAATAATTGCGCTTGCGCTATTGCCCTTTCAAGGGGCTGTTGCCTTTGCCGAAACACAGGAGGAGGAGCAGGAGGCGGCAAAAAAGATAGGGCAAGAGGTGGACAACCGCATAAACGAGCTAAACCTCAACGCGTTCGAGGCGTTTTTTCTCCGATTAGAGGACGAATATCTCAAGAGCCTCGGTTCGGGAATAAAGGATATTATTAAGAATATAATAGACGGAAAAACTAAGCTTGACCTCGCCACGGTATTTAACAGCATAATCAAAATGCTTATAAGCAGCGTTCTCAAGGTGCTGCCGCTTATGATTATGATAATAATAATCGCCATATTATACGGCGTTTTTTCCGGACTGACCTCAGGCTTTTCCAAAGCTTCTACGAATCAGATTATATATATCGTATGCTACGGCGCGATAATCACAATTCTCGGCTACGCCGTCGCAGATGCGGTAGTATCGGTGAAAAAAACGGTTTCCGATATGGACACGCTTATGGGCTATTGCTTCCCCGTGCTGTTGACGCTTACGTCCGCGCTCGGCGGAGTGGGAAGCGCAGGTATCTATCAGCCGCTTATGACGGTAATGACAACGGTTATGATAAAGGTAATAAACGTGTTTATACTTCCGATGTTTATTGCTTCTGTCGTGTTCGGCATAGTCGGCAACCTCAGCGATAGCATCAAGCTGGAAAAGCTCAATAAAACGACGAAGTCTATTGCCGAATGGACGCTGGGCATAATTTTCAGCCTTTTTATTACTTTTATTACGGCGCAAGGTATTACCGGCACGGCATTTGACACGGTGACGATAAAATCGGCGAAGTTTGCGCTGTCGAGCTATGTGCCCATACTCGGCGGTTATTTATCGGAGGGCTTCGACCTTGTGCTGGCGAGCTGTGTGGTAATAAAAAACGCGTTGGGACTTTGCAGCATAATAGTTCTGTTTTTTATAGCGCTTGCGCCGCTGGTGAAGATAATCGCGCTTATTTTCGCGCTGCGTATTGCCTCTGCAATAGTAGAGCCGATATCCGACCCGAGAATATCAAATATGCTGTATTCCACTTCAAAGAACCTTGTAACGCTTGTAGCTATCGTCGCAGGCTTTGCGTTTCTGTTTTTTATTATGGTAATGCTGATTATTACTACGTGTAATTTCGGAGTGATATGATGAAAAGCTGGATTATTTCTATAGTATGCGTCGTAGTTTTGACGGTGATATTCGATTTGTTGCTGACAGAGGGAGAGACAAAAAAATATATCAAGGGAATAATGTCCATTATCGTAATCGCCGTCATAATAGCGCCGCTTCCTAAATTGCTGAATGAGGACCAAAACTTTTTTGCGGTTTTCAGCGAGGATGGCGGAGAAATAAGCACCGACGGCGATCTGCTTTTTCGGCTATATACGGCGCAATATGATGCCAAAGAGAGGCTGATTGAGAATTATATTGAAGAAAAAGGCATAAGCGGATGTACTGTATGCATAAATTTTTCTTATAACGCCTCATCAACCGAAATAACAAACATTATAGTATCGGCGCAAAACGCAGTCATATCGGAAAATAGTAAGAATATAAATATTAATGAAATGATAAACGAGGCGGTGCAGACAGCAGTCGGCGTATCGCCGGAGCGCATAATAATTTATGGCAAAGAGTTATAAAGAAAAGTTCAGGGAAATATACGGCAGACTCAAAGCCGTAAAAAACATTGAAATCATTATCGCCGTAATAGTTATCGCGCTGCTGCTGCTTGGTTACTCCCTGATAAGTTCCGATAGGAAGAAGAATGCGGAAACTGAGGCGCCTACGGAAGGCAGCGCTTTGGAAATGACTGAGCAGGTTGAACGGCGGCTGGAGCAAGTGCTTTCACAGATTAGCGGGGCGGGAATGGTGGAGGTGATGATAACCTACAGCGGCTCTACGGAAAAGGTTATCGCCAACACAAAGAGTACGCACACTAACAGTTCTTCGGGGAGCGGCTCAATAAACAATTCAACCAGCACCGTGACGGAAACGCCGATAATAGTCTCTTCAAACGGCTCGTCAAAACTATACGTAACAAAGGAGATAATGCCCGAGGTAAAGGGCGTAATCGTAGTAGCGCAAGGCGCCAAGAACGCAAGGGTAAGGCTGGAACTCATGCGCGCCGTGCAAACAGTTTTGAACGTCAGCGCAAATAGTATAGAAATATTTGCAATGAAATAAAAAAAATTATTATATATGGAGGCATTTTATGAAAACAAACAAAAAGAAAATAATAGTTCTGGTGTCGCTTGTGGTACTACTCGTTGCTACCGGCGTACTGAATTATTTTTTGAATGCTAAGCTAAGTCCCGACGACGGAAACGAGTTGTCCGCGGTGACCTTCTTCACTTCATACCGTCAGGATAGAGAGGCAACCAGAGCCGAGGAAATACTTTACCTCGACAGCGTCATAGCTTCAGATACAGCCGACGAGGCAACGATTGCCAGCGCTCAGGCAAAAAAGCTCTCGCTTTGTGACAATATGGAAACCGAGCTTATCCTTGAAGGGTTGATAAAAGCCAGAGGCTTTGAGGATTGCGTAGTAACCATAAGCACGGAAAATGTCAACGTAGTCGTTAAGGCCGCCGAGATAGCGGTTGAGGATGCGGCGCAGATATTGAATATCATAGTAACTGAAACCACCTTCACGGCTCCGAACGTCGTAATAATACCTTATGCATGATTAAAAAGCGCTAATTCCTTGCACGGTTGAGTCTTTTATGTTATACTCCTCTATGAGGTGGAATATGAAAGACTCAAATAATCATGAGGTAAATAACCGATATGCCAATCTCATTTCGTCCATTGCAGGCACAGCTCTTTCACAGACCGAAGGCGTAGCGAAAGAGCTGGGCCTTGTTAAATACAAATTCGGACTAAGCACCCTTAAAAACAGGAATATTCACGTATATATCGACGAAAACAGGGTCATTATAGACTTATACATAAATGTTGTGTACGGGCACAGCGTGCCTGACGTCGTCTGCAACCTTCAAGAAAGAATAAAGCAAGCCGTGGAGACAGCCACCCGTTACAAAGTAGAATCCATAAACGTAAACGTAAGCAACATCATTTTTAAATAACACCAAGAGGAAAAGTCCTACATGAGCAGAAAAGTAGCCAGAGAATCAGTTTATAAACTCGTATTCGAGTATCTTTTTTCAAAAAAACCCAATCGGAGAACCTTTGATATATTATCCAGCGCGGAGCTTGCCGATGTGGACAAGAAGTATATGCTGGAGGCTTACGGCGGCATAATGGAGAAATATGACACGCTTATCGCCGAAATAGAGGAGCTTTCAGAGGGCTTTTCACTGGAAAGAATTTTTATGCCCGACCTCGCGGCGTTGCTGCTCGCCCTGTACGAAATGCATTATATGCCGGACATTCCCCATTCGGTTTCCATAGCAGAAGCCGTCGAGCTGGTCAAGCGGTACTCCACAGACAAAAGCAATCAGTACGTCAACGGCGTGCTGTCAAGCGTTTATAAAAAACTTAACAAAAAGGATTTGGACGAAAATGCAAATAATTGACGGAAAAACAGTATCTGAACAACTCAAGGCGCAATTCAAACAAAAAATTGATTTGATAACAAAAACGGGCAGAGCGCCGGGGCTTGCCGTAATTATTGTGGGCGAGGATGCCGCCTCAAAGGTTTACGTCGCTAACAAAATAAAGGACTGCGAACAGATCGGGATGAAGTCCGTGCATTGCCGTTTGAAAGAGGATACAACGAAAGAAGAGCTTATTGAAGCCATAAACTGCTTCAATGCTGATCCGACTATCGACGGGCTAATAGTGCAGCTACCGCTGCCTAAGCATCTTGACGAAAACGAAATTTTATCGCATATAGACGTGCATAAGGACGTCGACGGACTCAGCGCCTATCAAACGGGCAGGCTGGCTTTGGGCATTCCGGAACTAAAGCCTTGCACTCCAAGCGGCGTAATGGAATTATTGAAAGCTTACGGTATCTCCGTAGCCGGCAAGAACGCCGTCATAATAGGCAGGTCGAACATAGTCGGCAAGCCCATGGCATTTATGCTGTTGAAGGACAACGCCACAGTCACCGTATGCCACTCCCGAACGGTTAACCTTACGGAAATAACCAAAGCCGCCGACATACTCGTCGTGGCTATAGGCAGGGCGAGGTTTGTTACCGCAGATATGGTTAAGCCTGGCGCCGTAGTTATTGACGTCGGCATGAACAGAGCCGAAGGCAAGCTGTGCGGCGACGTGGATTTCGAAGCCGTAAAAGAAAAGGTGGCCTATATCACTCCCGTTCCCGGTGGAGTGGGGCTGATGACGAGAACCATGCTTATGGCGAATACGATTAAGGCGTACGAGCTTTATGGCAAATAAAGATTTTCTTACAGTCGAACAATTTAACACATACGTAAGAAACATTTTCAACGAGGAAGAATTATTACACAACGTGCCCATAGTCGGCGAGGTCGGCGGCTGCAGCGTAGTCGGCGGGCATTGCTATTTCACCCTAAAGGACAAAAACGCCCAGCTCAGCGTAGTCTGCTTCGATTGCAAGAGGACGTACGTGCCAAAGAACGGCGAGCAGGTGCTTGTGACCGGCAGACCGGACTTCTATGTCAAAAACGGCAAGCTGTCACTTTCGGCGTACAGAATTGAGCTGTACGGCGCGGGATTACTCTTTCAAAAACTTGAGGAGCTAAAACAGCGGCTCAAGGACGAGGGGCTTTTTGACGCGGCGCACAAGAAGAAAGTGCCCCTTTATCCCAACAATATTGCTATTATCACCAGCGCGAAGGGCGCGGCTATTCAAGATATAATTACCACTGTTTACAAATATAACACCAAGCAGAAGCTGACGGTTGTTGACGTACGTGTGCAAGGCGAGCACGCCGCAAGGGAAATCACCAAGGCGCTTACGAACGCCGACAAGCTGGCTTTTGACGTCATCATCATAGCGCGCGGAGGCGGCTCATTTGAAGACCTGTTGCCGTTCAATGATGAGGCGCTGGCAAGAGCGGTATACGCTGCGCATACGCCGGTAATTTCTGCGGTGGGACACGAAACCGATTATTCGCTGTGCGATTTTGTCGCCGACGAAAGGGCTATTACCCCCACGGCGGCCGCCGAAAGGGTGGGCTACGATATTGAATTATTAAAGGACAGTGTATCCGGCGTCAACCAACAGCTTTTTACTTTTTTGAAGGATAAGCTGGACGGCGAGCGCTCGCGCGTTATAAACATAATTACAGATATAGGCTATCGCTGGAGACAGCTGCTGACTCAACAGAACTACCAGTTGGACGTGCTGAAAGGGGGCATAAAGCTGCGTATTGAGCGAAAGATAAACAAATACGAGGCAGACGCCGCTCGCCTTCTCAACGCGCTGGACACCCTCAACCCGTCTAAGCTTTTGCAGAAGGGCTACTTCAGAGTGACTAAGCTTGGCTCTTCGGTTTCGGGTGTTGCCGAATTACAAAAGGATGATATAATAGATATATACGCGTATGACGGCGCGACGCGGGCAATAATAACAGACAAGGCGGAACATTCCCTATGAGTTATGAAAAAAATGTAGAAAAGCTTGAACAAATAGTAAAAAAACTCGATAACGAAAAAGTAACGCTTGAGGAAAGCCTTAAGCTGTATTCAGACGGCATAAGAATGGCAAAGGACTGTTTGAAGGAACTCAATGATCTAAAAGGACAGTTCGAGCTGTTGAACGCCGATATGCAAAAAATCGAGGTGGAAGATGAATGAGAATTTTGTGACACTGACTGCGGAATTTGAGGAGCGCCTAAGTGTCTTTTTTCAAACAAAGAAGGGTTATTACCCCGAAAAGCTCTATCAAGCTATGGAATATTCTCTGTTCGGCGGCGGCAAAAGAATACGTCCGCTTATTATGCGCCTCTCCGCAGAATTCCTTGACGTCAGCTGGAGCAAGGTAGTCGAGCTTGGAATAGCTCTCGAGCTTATACATACGTATTCGCTCATTCACGACGATCTTCCTTCGATGGATAATGACGATTTGCGCAGAGGCAAGCCTACTTGCCACAAAGTTTTTGGCGAAGCTATGGCAATACTTGCAGGGGACGCGTTGCTCAATCTTGCGTACGAAACGGCGCTGAAAGCCGTCAGCCTCGACAACAAGCTGTTCAGCTCGGCGCTACTGATTGCCGAGAGCGCGGGCGCTTGCGGCATGATAGGCGGTCAGGCGGAGGATATCACGCTTTGTGGCGCCGATGAGGGAAGCATGCTCTCCATGTACGCAAAAAAGACCGCCGCGCTAATAAAGGCGGCGGCGCTTACGCCGTGCTATCTCCACAAAAACGAGCCGGTATATGCCGATATGGAGACCTTCGGTGAAAAACTGGGCTTATTGTTCCAGTTGACGGACGATTTGCTCGACATGGACAATCATTCTTATCCTGCATGCTTTGGCGTGGAAAAGACCGAGCAGCTCAAAAACAGACTGTCTGCGGAGATTTTCGGCGTACTCACAAAGTACGGCGAGAAGGCGCAAAAGCTTGCCAAATTGGTGCAAAACGTTGCTTACAGACAGAAATAAACTGTTTTAGGGCATATTTTCATAAACTATTTGCATAAAATATAAAACTGTGCTAGTATATATGCACGGTGGCACAGTATTCTAGTCAGGTAAGATATGTGCGAAGACGGGGTTAAAATACCGTTAAAGAGCAAATCGATGAAGTTCCTTGTGCTGGCCTTGGTTGCCCAAATCAGGGCTGGTGCTGGGAGTTAAGATAGATGGGCGTTTCATAATGGCATATGAGAGCCGACCCAACTATCGTGGAGACCCTGTTTGGTGGATAACTCGTTTATCTACTGCCAGGGATTAAACCTGCATCGCGGTAATCAATATCTGTGTGCAGTGTAGCTTGCCTTGAGTGGTGTTTGTGGATTTCTGATTTTTAAGCATATAGCTGTTGGCCAATAGTAGTATGTGATTGCGGAATGAAACCAATACTGCAAAAGAGGATAACTCATATCAAGTCTGTTAAGGAAATCTTCTAGACTGTTATAAGCTAAGGATTATAGTGTGTTCTGAGTGGCGAT
>JAQVME010000064.1 GCA_028703745.1 Clostridia bacterium | reverse complement strand
GAAAGAATACATAAACTATTACAACAACCAAAGAATAATACTAAAACTGAAAATGAGTCCGGTACAATACCGAACTCATTGCAGATATTAAATTATTCTTTTGTCCAAACTTTGGGGGTCACATCAGAAATTCCCCTTCATGCTTATTCTTTTTTTCGTTTGCGACACGGTTATTTCCGAGCGCCGTTATTCTGCGTTTTCTTTTTGCTCTT
Source organism: Clostridia bacterium (assembly GCA_028703745.1). GTDB lineage: Bacteria > Bacillota > Clostridia > Christensenellales > DTU072 > DTU072. The sequence continues at coordinate 7,004 of JAQVME010000064.1, read as the reverse complement.
GCCCGATTTGCTATGTTGAGCCTCGTATATGGGCGTAATAATTTTGTCGGCGTGATATTGCGCAAAGTTGGACAGTAAAAGCGACAGAAAACCGCTGCCGAAAACCAGCAGAACTGCCGTAATTACGATTTTTATTATGCCGCTGGTTACCGCAACCAGAATGAAAGGCAACGCAGCAACCAAAGTAACGAACAGCGTGGGTATAAACATTGACACCATGAGTATTACAGAATTCTTGAGTCTAATTATGAGCGGAAGACTATACATAGGAGTCATTGGCAACATATATATAAGCAGCATAAGCGAAAGCAGTCCGATGACAGCTGCCGCTATGACAAGTATCCACTGCCCTGCGCCCGCCGCACCCAGCCAGTAACTTTCAATGAAATAGATGAATGAACTAGATACGCCAGCGAATAGCGCCGCAAAGACTGTCGAAATAATGAGCATAGGTAGCCAGTATTTCTTTAGACCTTTGAAAAATTCTACGCCGATGCGAGGCACATTGTTGCCGTAAGTGTCTTTTTTTGTGACAAAAGGGTCCTGCCAAATGAGCTTGACGGAAACATGGAAGAGTCCGGCAAGACCGGGGCTCATAAAGGGTATTGCCGCGGCAATGCCCAGCAGAAAGAATTGATAAATCTTCAAAATTGCTAGTCTGCCTTCAAGTATTCCCTGTCCCGAGCTGAAGCCTATGCCGATATCTGTCATAAAATACGGCAAATCAGTAGTTTTGGCAATGATATAAGAGATATTCTCCATACCACCAAGCACCGTGGGAATTATAAGCACCGCAAGTAGCGGCAGACAAAAAATGAGAAAAAGCAAATTCGCGACCATAAGCTGATTGTTGTATTTTTTGAATACTGCCATAAAATATTTGAATCTGCCTTGAATAACAGGCCTCGGCGCCTCCTGACTACGCGCCTCGGGTGCAAAGGTCAGCTTGCCCAGCAAAGCCACTCTGCTTTTGCCTTTCTCGTTTGCCATTTAATACCTCTTTTACAATTTAATTTATATTACAATATTTTCACTAAAAATGCAATTAATTCACCAATCTTTTTCTCTGCTTTTATATCAGAAAATGTATAACAATACCCGCAACTCCGCTACCCAGCATAACCCATATGGGATTGAGCTTGAATTTTCTAAGCACGAACAAGCATACGACGAATAGTCCCATTGTTACATAATTTAGGTTTCCGACGGATACGGCTGCCGCTCCAAAAAACGCCAGCTTAACGATTGTTACCGCCGCCGCCGCAATAAGAGCAATGGCAACGGGGCGGATAACGCGCAAAATCTTTTTTAGAGCGCCCATGCCGCGGTACTTTGAGTATATATACCCAAGTATCAGCACTATAATCAGCGACGGAGCAATGAGACCCAGCGTAGATACGACTCCTCCAAGTATGCCCGAAGTCTTTACCCCTACGAAGGTAGCGGCGTTGATTGCGAGCGGTCCGGGCGTGGATTCGGCTATAGCTAGTATGTCCATAAATTCGCCGATTGTAAGATATCCGTTGATGTCAACAATACGGTTTTTTATCAGCGGCAGCGCCGCATAACCGCCGCCTATAGTAAATAGCCCGATTTGAAGAAAATTCCAGAAAAGCTCAAGATAAATCATCTTCGCCCTCCCCTCTATTTTCTTCGCTAACTTCCTTTGCATTCACACTTACATCGCCTTGGTCTGTTAATTCTTTTGACGTATTTTTCTTCAATTTCCGCTTGTCTAAAAAATGCAGAAATACGCCGAAAGCTATACCGCCCAGAATAATGAAAATTACATTAATATTGAGAAAAACAGACAATGCAAAAGCTGCCGCCATAAGCGCCAGCGACAAATAATCTTTGTCTTTGAAATACCCTCTTGACATCTTATAAATAACGTCAACGACTACTGCGGCAATGCCTGCCTGCATAGCCTTGAGCGCCGCGGCAACAATGGCGCTGTTTTTGAACGCAGTATAGAAAAATGAAATAATGCTGATTATGACTAATGGCGGCAATATGGTTCCCAAAAGAGTGCATAAGGCGCCCAAAACGCCGCCTATACGGTATCCGATTAGGATTGAAGCATTTATTGCTATAGCGCCCGGAGAGGATTGCGAAATGGCGACGATATCAAGCATCTCCTCCTTGTTTATCCATTTGAATTGGTCTACGAATTTCTTCTGCAAAAAGGATACTATTACATAACCGCCGCCGAAAGTAAAAGCGCTCAATTGGAGCGTTGAGAGAAACAGTTTTAGATAAAGTTTTGGAGACCTTTTCATCTCTCTCCTTTGCTTATAAAAGTATCAAGAATATCGATTTTTCGATTATAATAAAAGAATGAAAAAATGCCTTGGAGTACAGATTTTCATTCCAATAATCGTATTATAAAAGCAAACTTATTTTGCTTTTGATTGCTTGCGCAGTCTTTCTCCATGGTCGAGGATTATCTTTCTTATTCTGAGGCTTTGTGGAGTAACTTCCAGCTGCTCGTCCTGTTCTATGAACTCTATACACTCTTCAAGACTGAATTTTCTGGGGTTCTCAAGGCGCAACGCATCGTCGCTACCAGATGCGCGCATATTCGTAACGTGCTTCTTTTTGCATACGTTGACGGAAATATCCCCAAGTTTCGGGGCATATCCTACGACTTGTCCGGCATATACCTTGACGCCCGGGTCGAGGAATAGTACGCCTCTTTCTTGGGCATTGAAAAGTCCGTAGGTAGTGGTTTCACCCGTTTCAAAGGCAACCAGCGCGCCATAAGGACGCGTAGGCATATTTCCCTTCATTGGCTCATAACCGTAAAAGATGCTGTTCATTATGCCTTCGCCTTTGGTTTCCGTCATAAAATCGCAACGGTAACCCAACAGACCTCTGGCGGGAATGACAAATTCCATTTTTATGCGGCTGTTCATCGGATTCATAGTGACAAGCTCGCCCTGTCTGCGTCCCATCTGCTCCATTATCGTGCCCACATTGTTGTCCGGCACGTCAATAATCAGCTTTTCCATGGGTTCGCACAGCACGCCGTCGATTACCTTGTTTATGACTTTCGGCGTGTTTACTTGAAATTCATAGCCTTCCCTGCGCATATTCTCGATGAGTATGGATAAATGTATCTCGCCTCTGCCGGAAACAATAAATTCGTCGGTGGTCGCTCCGTCCGTAACCTTCAAAGATACGTCCTTCAAAAGCTCTCGGTACAGCCTAGCTCTAAGGTGCCTTGAGGTGACAAATTTTCCTTCTCTACCGGCAAATGGGCTGTTATTTACGGAAAAAATCATCTGCAATGTGGGTTCGCTTATCTTTACGAAGTTCACCGGTTCTATGTGATTTGGTGTGCACACCGTTTCGCCGATTGTGACGTTCTCAATGCCGCTGAAACACACGATATCGCCTGCCTTCGCAGAAGTTACAGCCACTCTTTTCAAACCGTCGAACTGGTATATGTTGGTTATTTTTGCCTTATAAGTATTTTTGTTATGGGCGTTGCAGATGACAACATCTTGATTCTGTATCAGTTCGCCCCTTTCAATTCTGCCTATAGCCAGCCTTCCGACATATTCTGAATAATCTATGGCAGAAACCAGCACTTGCAAATCTGCCGCGTCCTCTCCCGCCGGAGGGTCTATGTGGCTTATTATGGTATCAAACAGCGGAGCCAAGCTGTCTCCGGGTGTATTCATATCAAGGGATGCCGTGCCCGCCCTGCCGTTGCAATACACAATAGGGCTGTCAATCTGCTCGCCGTTGGCGTTCAAATCCAGCAACAAATTGTATATCTCGTCCAGCACGTCATGAGGACGCGCGCCGGATTTATCTATTTTGTTTATGCATATTATTATTTTGTGATTCATATCGAGAGCCTTTTGCAACACAAAACGAGTTTGCGGCATAGGTCCTTCAAAAGCGTCGACAAGCAGCACGACGCCGTTTATCATTTTTAGCACCCTTTCGACCTCGCCGCTGAAATCGGCGTGTCCCGGCGTGTCGACAATATTTATTTTTACGCCCTTGTATTGCGCGGCGGTATTTTTTGCAAGTATGGTTATACCTCGCTCTCTTTCAAGGTCGTTGTTATCCATAACGCAATCGGGAACATATTGGTTTTCCCGGAACGCTCCGCCCTGCCTAAGCAGCGCATCTACTAGTGTTGTCTTGCCATGATCAACATGCGCGATAATCGCGATGTTTCGTAAGTCGCTTCTCGTCATTTGTTTTTTCTTCCTTTTATTCTGTTAAATCTAATTGCATTTCCGCCCATATCTCGCCCAATTCGTATGTATCGTAGAGCTCTACGGGTTCGTTAAGCACGACATAAGTAAACTTTTCGGTGCTCCAAAAAATTGTATAATTCAACGGTCTGACCTTTATGGTAAAAACGTCGCATCTTGTTCTTAAATCGGCAAGTTCTATCTTGTATTCGACTCCGCCCGATGAATATTGCGGCGGATTCTCCCACGTCTCCGGCGACTCTCCGAGGAAATAGCCGCCGTCGGCGAACTGGTATGATACATTGCCGAAATCGTTGAAATACTTGTATGTGACGTTGCTCCAGCTGAAATAAACGTACTCTTCGTCTTTATGAAGGCTTATCTCCGGCAAATCTAACGCCAGCGAGCTTATATCAAAGGTCTGCCACTGTGTAAACTCAGAGGTGTCTGTGAGGTTCTTCGATTTTACGCGGTAACGCATCTCACCCCGTTTGCGCTCTACGTACCTGCCATTCAAGGCAACCTCGTAGCTGACCGGCGCATCGGGATAAAGCTCGTATTCAACCTCGAGAGTATAGCCCGTTGCTTTGGCTACATAGTCCCACTTTATGAGTAGCGCAAAATCCTTTTCTTGGTCAAAGTCCTCCAGCCGCAGGTTTTGCGGCGCTGACAACTTTCCGCGCTTAAACATATTATAAAAAAGAGTACCCTCGCGGTTGAAAGTCAAAAGCCCGGCAACAACTCCGCCAATAGCTGTCAGCAGCACAGCCGCGGCAAGCACGATAGCGACAAGCTTTATTATTCTCTTTTTTTTGCGCCTTTCAAGCTCCGCAGGCTCCTGCAAAACCATCCCCGTGGAGGATTGCTGCGAGGCATCCTTCACGCAGACATCGGAACCATTTTTGGTTGTAGGCTTTTTGTTTTTACGCACTATTTGTTTACCGGTACCTTCTTTAATTTTGCCATTCTGGGCAATCCTTCTTCTGAGGGCGCTTTGGTATCGCCTTGTATAAGAGGCAGCGCATAATCAATGAACTCTTGTGAAAGCGCCGTCCCGTTGTTGGTTATCCAGCTTAGAGGCACAGCTTTTTCGGTGTTTGCGGCAAGCTCTATGGGCATAAGCTTGTATTCAATGCTATAATCTTTGCCGCTTTGCCTTTCGAATATAACCATCTTGTCGGTATAACCCTCGACGGCGCATCTTACTGCAGTCACACCTGCCATAAACGCTTCTTCAACGTCGGTCTTTGACGCAAGGTGCGCGGCGCATCTTTGCATAAGGCTGAATTCTATAGCCCGAACTTTCGTGCCGAATTTTTGTTTCAGCAGCTCCGCAAGACTAGCCGCCACACCGCCTAGCTGTGTGTGTCCGAATGAATCCTTCTGAGCGGAGGCTTGCGCTATTGCCTCGGCTACGTATAGTCCCTCTTTGGTCTTTATGCCTTCGGAAAGACACACTATACATTTGCCTTGGTTGTTGTCAATCACGGTCTTTACGTCGCTGACAAACTTGTCCACGTCAAAAGGCAGTTCTGGGAGATATATCAAATCCGGGCCCAATCCCTTGTAAGCGGCAAGACTGCTTGCAGCGGTAAGCCAGCCGGCATTTCTTCCCATTATTTCTACTATAGTGATTTGTCCCTTGTCATAGACCTTGGCGTCAAGGCAAAGCTCCATAAGCGTGGTGGCAACGTATTTTGCCGCGCTGCCATAACCCGGACAATGGTCTGTGCCGAAAAGGTCGTTGTCTATGGTCTTGGGCACACCGATGATGTTGCATTCATAACCTTTTGCCAATAGGTACTTGGAAACCTTGTTACAGGTATCCATACTGTCGTTTCCACCGTTGTAAAAGAAATATTTGATATTGTATTTTTTGAAGACTTCAAGCAGTCTTATATAATCTGTTTCGTCTGCTTCCACCGGTTTAAGCTTGTATCTGACAGAGCCGAGCGCCGAAGACGGCGTGTTCTTCATAAGCAGAAGTTCCTGAGGATCCTCCTTCGATATATCATAAAAGTTCTCGTCAAGAATACCCTTTATGCCGTGAGCCGCGCCATAAACCGCGGTGATATTCTTGTGCTTCAACGCCTCGGTAAATACGCCTGCCGCGCTGGAATTAATAACGGAGGTGGGTCCTCCGGACTGTCCGAAAATACATGCTCCGACTAAATTCTTCATTCTATATCTTCCTCCAAATATTTTTGTTCGTTGTCATTATTGGTGTGTTTTATTGGCTCAGGCTGTTGGCAAGGTCGTACAGCTCCTTGTCAAATGTCCTCGGCAAATCCAAAGCTTCGGATATGTCCATATCGAATATCTTGTTATTCTTTATGCCTACTGCCCTACCGCCTATATCCTGCTTGAGCAAATCTACTGCCTTGGCGGCGAATTTTGCGCCTAAGATGCGGTCTGCCATACTGGGCGCGCCGCCTCTCTGAATGTGTCCGAGCTTGACTGTGCGCAGCGATGTACCCGTCCTTTTTTTCAGCTCTATGCGTAGCTCCTCAGCGTCACAAACGCCTTCTGCCAGCATTATTATGTCTGATTTTTTGCCTTTTATGGTGTTTTGTATGATTTTTTTGCTTACTTTTTCGATGTCGACGGGTACCTCGGGAATAAGCAGTATTTCCGCGCCGCCGGCAAGTCCGGCGTACACGGCTATATCGCCGCATTTTCTTCCCATTACTTCGATTATGCACACTCTGTCGTGCGAAGTCATAGTATCTCTGAGGTTGTTTACTGCCCATAGCACAGTGTTTACGGCGGTGTCAAAGCCCAGCGTATAAT
>JAQVME010000001.1:13499-28304 GCA_028703745.1 Clostridia bacterium | reverse complement strand
AGGATGTTGTGGTCTCAATGACGTATCAGGGATATATCAAGAGAATAGCCGTCACCGAATATAAGGCGCAGGGCAGAGGCGGCAGGGGCGTAACGGCGCACAAGACCAAGGACGAGGATTTTGTGTCGACTATGTTTGTGTGCAATACGCATGACGATCTGCTTTTCTTCAGCAACAAGGGCAAGGCTTATACGAAGAAGGTTTACGAAATACCCGAAGCGTCGAAAATATCCAAGGGAAGAGCAATAGTCAATGTACTGTCGCTTGACGCGGGAGAGAAGATAACCGCCTTCCTCCCCATAAAAGAATACGGAGAAGGCTATATCATTATGGCTACCCGCAACGGACTCATTAGAAAAAGTGAATTAACCGAATTCGAGTCCGTCAGGTCTAACGGAAAGATAGCAATTTCGCTTATTGACAACGATGAGCTTATCGCAGTGGAGCAATCGAGCGGCAACGATGACATTATGATGGCGTCATATTTCGGGAAGTGCATAAGATTCAACGAGGAAGACGTCAGAAGAACGGGACGCGGCTCTCAGGGTGTGCGCAGCATGAAGCTAGACGAAGGCGACTATATCGTCGATATGGCGGTCGTAAAAGAAGGGCGTGAAGTCCTCACAGTCTCCGAAAAGGGCTTCGGAAAGCGAACCAACCCCGAGGAATACAGGCAACAAAGCAGGGCAGGCAAGGGCATAAAAGCCGGCAATTTCACCGACAAGACAGGCAAGCTCGTAAATATGAAGCTGGTTGAAGAAGGCGAGGACATAATCATAATCGCCGACAACGGCACCATGATTAGAATACTGTCCGAACAGGTCTCAAAGATAGGAAGGGCTACGCAGGGCGTACGCATCATGCGCATAAAAGAAGACGAAGGCAAGGTGGTATCTATGGCGCTGACCCCTCACGACGAGGAGGCTGAATACGACGAAGTAGAGGTCGACGAGGAAGAGATGAGACTTGCCAGGGAAGAAGAAGAAATGGCAAAACAGCAGCCCAAAGACGAAGAATAAGAACCCCTTTAGCACAATAATAATACAAAAAGCTCTTGTCATGCGAGAGCTTTTTTTTAAAGAAAAAATCAAGTATTGAATAAAGAGCGTACATAAGCTATAATTAAGCTATTAGCGGAGGCGGTATGGAAAGAAAACTCGGTTCAAAAATCTGGTTGTCATTAATAATCTTCGGTCTATTCGGGCAAGTCGCTTGGGTCGTCGAGAATATGTACTTCAATGTTTTTATGTACAAGACGGTGACCTTCGACCTCAACGCCACGGCGGCGATGGTGGCGGCAAGCGCCGTGGTTGCCACGGTTTTTACGGTTTTCGCCGGTAACTTATCCGACAAGCTGGGCAAGCGTAAGCTTTTTATAAGCGCGGGGTATATCTTGTGGGGCTTCTCGCTTATGGTTTTCGCCGCAATAAGTGTGGGCAATACGCAAAAAATGTTTCCCGCCGCCAACGCCGTAGTTATGACGGTGGTGCTCATAATAATTATGGACTGCGTTATGACTGCGCTGGGCTCAACCGCCAACGATGCGGCGTTCAATGCGTGGGTGACGGACGTAACCAATTCAAAGAATCGAGGCAAGGCAGAAAGCGTGCTGAGCATCATGTCGGTGATAGCGTTGCTGGTAGTGTTCGGCGCTTTTGACGGACTCACCAAGCAAGGCAAATGGAAAGAGTTCTTCCTTATTCTGGGCAGCATTACCGCGGCAAGCGGCGTATTGGGACTTTTCCTAATAAAAGACAGCCCCGCCATAAAACCAAAGAAAACCAAATATTTCAAAGACGTGCTTTACGGTTTCAGACTTTCCACCATAAAAGAAAACAAATATCTTTATATCATATTCGCGGCTATGGCGATTATCGGAGTAGCCAACAACATTTATATGCCGTACTTGATAGTTTATATTGAGTTCGCTCTGGGGATATCCGATTATTCTATTCTGCTCGGCGTAGTTATTTTGCTTTCGTCGGCGTTAAGCGTGATTACCGGTGTTATCAGTGACAAATACGATAGAAGGAAGTTCTTTCTTCCTATTTTAGGCGTTTATATAGCCGGATGTCTGGGCATGTTTTTTGCCGTCGGAATGGTTTTTGTATCTATCGCCGGCATCGTGCTGATGACGGGCAATCTGGCTCTGGCGTTCATAATTGCTGCGTCGGCAAGAGATTTGACACCCGCCGACAAATCAGGACTGTTTCAGGGCATAAGAATGGTATTTTACGTGCTTATACCGATGTGCGTAGGTCCTTTTATTGGGTCCTTTATCAGCCGCACTAGTAATGCGACTTATACCGACCCTGTCACTTTCGAAGTACAACCCATACCGTCCAGATATATGTTTATCGGCGCCATTGCCGTCGTGCTGTTCATCCTCATCCCACTTTTTTTCATTATGAAAATGGATAAGAGCAAATTGAAGCTGAATGACAACACAAAACAGATATCGGCAACGGTAGAAGATTAATATATAACGAGTTTTTATTAATACTAGGGCTATGAAAAAATGTTTTGTCATAGTCCTTTTTATATTAATTATTTTTGTGCTGGCAAGCTCTCTTGGTGTAACGCTCTTTACGGGGAAGACGCAGTTGACAGTGTATAACGGAGGAGAGGAAATGTTTTCAAAAACGTATAAAATCAAGACGGCGACGTTGCTTACCGTCTTTTTCAAATACAATGGAAGCTTTTCCGAATACTATGACAGGAACAAGGAAAGACCTGAGGTGAGCAGCCTTTCCTGCATAAACGACGACATAAAAAAAGACCTCGATACGCTGACCGATTCGCTTGAATATCCGTCTAAGGACGCCAAAGTTTTGTGGGATAAAAAGGACGGGAAGTTCGATTACGTAGAAGGTTCAAGCGGGCTTATGGTAGACCGAAACGCGATAGTTGAGAACCTTTATAGGGCTTTTGACTCAAAAACCAGAATAGAGCTCGAGAGCATAGAAATACCACCGAAAAAAACGGTGGAGATGCTTAAAAAGCATACTGCCGAAAGGGCGACATTTTCCACAGGGTATGCAAGCTCGTCCGAGAACAGAAAGCACAATATAGCCGTTGCGGCAGGTCGTCTAAACGGGCTTGTCATACCGGCAAGGTCTGAATTTCATTTCAACAAGGCGGTGGGTCCGCGGACGGTCGACAACGGCTTTCTTATGGCAAAAATAATCAGCGGCGGAGATTTCGTAAACGGTGTGGGCGGCGGGGTCTGCCAGGTTTCCACCACGCTTTTTAACGCGTGGATAAGGGCAGGCTTGCAGGTAAAAAACGCCGTTAGCCATTCTTTGCCGGTATCTTATATCGGACCGTCTCTGGATGCTATGGTCAGCAGCCGCAACGATCTGGTATTGTACAACAATTCCGACGGCGACATATACTTGAAAGCGTGGACGGTAGGCGATCGTGTCTTTTTTACCGTGTACGGTATCTTTACCGGAGAAAAAATTGAAATACGTAACGAAATAGTAAGAATTATACCCTCGCCCGGCTATGACGAGGTGGATATGCCGTTGCAATGGAAAGAGGGGGAGACTTTTAGAATAATAGCGCCTGCCAGCGACGGACTTGTTAGCAACGCTTATAAGGATGTTTATGTGAACGGTAAATTGGTAAAAACCGAAAAGCTGCGGAGCAACACGTATATGGCGCGAAAAGGCAAAATTGTAAGGCGCAAGACAGACAAAAGCGACAATCCTTTGGAATATAAGGATGAATTAAAAAAGAATCAGTCTATTTTATTGACGATAAACCCGTCTTTAGTGTCGAGTACGGTATAACCCTTCGAGGCAATGAGTTTCCGAAGCTCGTCAGCTTTGCTGTAATCTTTTTCTTTTTTTGCTTGCATTCTTGCGCTGACTAGGTCGGCAATTTCGGCAGGAATATCTTGTTTTGGCTGTTCGGGAGGAGAAAGACGGTCTAGAGAAAGTCCAAAAATCTTGTCAAAAGTCAAAGCCAAGGTATAGATGTCGACGCTTCTAGGTTCCTTTGCCATAGTAAAAAGCACGCCGAGCGCCAGCGGAATGTTCAAATCGTCGTTGACGGCATCGTCGAATTGTGTCCGATATTTTTCGAGGATTTCCGCAGAGGTTTTTGTTGCGGAAAGCTTGTGCTGATAGAGTGATAACGACAGGCGTTCCCTTGAGATTTTTGCCGCGTCCATACCCTCAAAGGTGAAATTCAGTTTTTTGCGGTAATGTGCGTTCAAACAAAAGAAGCGGAAATCCAGCGGCGCGTAGCCTCTCTGCTCGAGTTGAGAAATAGTATAGGTGTTGCCGAGGCTTTTGCTCATTTTGCCGCCGTCGACAAGCATAAACTCTCCGTGTAGCCAGTAGTTTACGGATTTTTGACCAGTCAAAGCCTCGTTTTGGGCAATTTCGTTTTCGTGGTGTATGGGAATATGGTCTACGCCGCCACTATGGATGTCAAAGCTCTTGCCGAGGTATTTTTGGCTCATTGCAGAGCATTCGATATGCCAGCCGGGATAGCCCATGCCCCAAGGGCTCGGCCATTGCATTATATGCTCGGGTTCGGCTTTTTTCCAGAGCGCAAAATCCGAGGGGTTGTGCTTTTCGCTATTGACTTCGACTCTGGCGCCCGCCATTTGCTCCTCAAGATTAATGCCCGACAGCTTGCCGTAATCGGGGAATTTTGCGATATCAAAATATATACCGTCGGAGGTCTCATAAGCTACTCCCACGGCTTCCAGAGCTTGTACGTAGTCTATCATTTCTTTTATGTGGTCTGTGGCCTTTGCAAGAATCTCGGGTTTGCCGATATTGAGTTTTTGAAGGTCTTCAAAGAATACCTTTGTATAAAACTCCGCTATCTCCAGCGGCGCTTTCTTCTCCTCTCGGCTGGCTTTTGCCATTTTGTCCTCACCGTCGTCGCTGTCATGCAGCAGATGCCCCACGTCGGTGATGTTAAGCACGCCTTTTATTTTGTAGCCGTCGTATTTCAGTACGCGACGTATTAAGTCCATAAAAACGTAAGTACGCAGGTTGCCGATATGGGCGAAACTGTAAACCGTGGGTCCGCACGAATACATAGAGACCAGTCTGTCTTTTATGGGGACAAAGTCCTCTTTTTTTCTTGAAAGCGTATTAAAAACCTTTAGCATTCTTCTTCCTCTTTTTGTTGGTTCAGATTGTCGGGGTCGTTGACTATCGAATAACGGCAGGAAACAACGCCCAGCTTGTCTTCAAGCGAAGCAATTCTTTTGTTGAGCCGAGAAAGCTCTTCCAGCATGGGGTCAGGCAGCTTCTGATCGAGGTCGTTGTATTTCTTTCCGTGCATTTTTACGACCCGACCGGGGATGCCAACGACGGTCGTATACGGCGGCACGTTCTTCAAAACCACACTGCCTGCGCCGATTTTTGTGCCCTTACCTATGACCACCGGTCCTAATACCTTTGCTCCCGCGCTAATCATTACATCGTCCTCAATGGTGGGATGTCTTTTACCTACATTTTTGCCGGTACCACCCAAAGTCACGCCTTGATATATCGTCACGTTGTCGCCGATTTCGGAGGTTTCGCCGATAACAACGCCACTGCCGTGGTCGATAAAAACGCCCTTGCCGATTTTTGCGCCGGGGTGAATCTCAATGCCTGTCTTCTTTCTCGCGCGTTGGGAGATGATTCTTGCAATCAGATAATGTTTTTTGAGAAAGAACCAATGTGCAATGCGATATTTGCAGAGGGCCTTAAACCCGCTGTAGGTTAAAATTATTTCTAATTTGTTTCTTGCGGCAGGATCCTTTTCTAAGGCCGAAAGCAAATCCGCCTTTATGTTTTCGAACATGATACTCCTAATAGAAACACTGATTGAAAAACAACCAGTGTCCGATAAATAACCGTCGTATATTTTTTTATTTGTTATCTTCTTGCACGCATTTGGTAGGCTCTTCTAACGTTATCATATGCCAAGGAGTGCATCTCTTGCTCCTGCTCTTTGATGGTTCTGGGGCGGTTGCCTCGGGGAACAGAGCTGGGGCGCCTCTTGAGTCTGTTTTTGAAAAACGCGGGCAATATCAGCAGGAGCAGCGCAACCCCCGCCGGGATAAAAGCAAACAAATTCAGCATCAACGAGTTGTTCGTGTCGTCCATAAAGGTGTTATGATCAAAAACAAAATAATTCTTGAAAGCCGTGGCAACATCAGTACCCTCCATCGCCATAAAGGCAGGGAGTAGTATGACCAGCGCGCTGAAAAACAACAGCAGAAAATGCAAAACATGAAACTTTCGCGTGGTGTATGTGAAAATCCGTAATAAGCAGATAAGCAAACAGATTGCGCCAAGAACGAAAGCCGCTATGAGCGAAAGAATGGTTCCGTAGCCGGCGACAAATTTTATTATTATAGAGTAGTCATAGCTGCCGTCTTCATTGCGGTAATTCGGAATGGCGGCTTCGGCGCTTGCCATATACTTGGCGTAGAACCAGCTCGAACCTTGGAAAGGCGGACTGTCTTCAAGGAAATCAATCCGAACCTTAGAAAGCATCTTCGTCCTGAACCAAGCTTTGATTACGTCAAAGGATGAGACGTTGACGGTTCTCATGCCCAGATCGGTATAAAGCAAGACGAAATCTTCAGGCTCAGTTTCTCCGGATGCGATATAAGGAACGCCCTGCGCCAGCACTTGCTCATTGCCGTCTTCACCAATCTTCCAGTCGCCGTCGGGCCAGTTGCCGTCGTTTGCAACGCTAAAGTCTTTTTCGTTTGCGCCCAGCTTAAAATAAAACAACGTATCGGCTTTTATGCCGTAGTCCGTATTCAGACTTTGCTTGGTCGCGGGAGGAAGGAATGCGCCAATCAAAAAGAACGCCAGGAGAACAGCCACAAGAAGCGTCATCATAATGGGCAGGAACATACCGTAATATCTGGTTTTGCGGAAATAGGATTCATAGTCAAAATCCATATCCTCGTATGAGTTTACGTACTTGCGACCCTCTGCGGGATTGGAATAACGCTGATATTTCAACGCGTCTTGTGTGCGGAGCGCCGCGGCAGCTTGCATTTCGCTGAAAATAATGTCTCCGTTGTAGGTGCCGTTAGCTACCTTCGCCGACATTGCCTTATAATGTGTTTTCTTAGCTTTGAGTTTTGAGCGCATAAAAGGAGAAGGCGCCTCCTTTACTGCAAGGTCGACTTCTTTTACTTTTTTGCGGAGAAGCTCTGCCAACGCCGCATCATCCCGTTCGTTCCAGCGTTTGGATTTGCGGATATTTATGTCATTTTGAACTTTTACTGCCATTATGCACTCCTGAAATGTGTATAGTTAATATAATTATATAACTGTTAATATAAAATAGCAAGTACCACTATTATAATATTTGGCGGTTTAGCAGATATTTACAGATATAAAGAGGGTTTGCGTTATACGTTGAAGCGGAATTCGACAACGTCCCCGTCCTGCACGACATAATCCTTGCCCTCGCTTCTGATTTTGCCCTTTGTCTTGGCGACAACGAAAGAGCCGCAGTCTATGAGGCTGTTGTAGTCGATTACTTCGGCACGGATAAAGCCTCTTTCAAAATCGGTGTGTATGGTGCCGGCGGCTTGAGGCGCCTTGGTTCCTCGCTCTATTCTCCACGCGCGGCTTTCTTTTTCGCCCGCGGTAAGAAAGCTGATAAGCCCTAGCAGCTTATAACAGGCTTTGACCAGCTTGTCAAGCCCACTCTCCGAAAGTCCAAGCTCTTGAATAAAAAGCGCTCTTTCTTCGACATCAAGCCCTGATAATTCTTCTTCGAGGCTTGCGCAAAGGCTGATGACGGCGCTTCCCTCTTTTGCCGCGTACCGCTCGACCGCTGAGACTCTTTCTTCGTCCCCCGACTCGCTGACGTTGGCGCAGTATATCACGGGCTTAAAGGTCAGCAGGAACAGTGTCTTAGCAAATTCAAGCTCTACATCGGTCAATTCGGCGGCTCTCGCAGGCAGTCCCTTTTCGAGAGTCATCATAATCTTCCCAAGTATTTCGAGTTCGGTAACGAACTTCCGGTCGCCGCCGCGCGAAGCTGTCTTTGTCTTATCTATTCTGCGTGAAAGGGTGTCCATATCTGCGAATATGAGCTCCAAATTTATGGTTTCGATGTCATCGATAGGATTTATCTTGCCACTGACGTGAGTTATGTTTTCGTCGACAAAGCAACGCACCACGTGCACGATGGCGTCTACTTCGCGGATATGTGAAAGGAATTTGTTACCTAGACCTTCTCCCTTGCTTGCGCCCTTGACAAGTCCTGCGATATCGACGAATTCAATAGTTGAATAGATCGTTTTGCGGCTGTTGAAAAGCTTTGACAGCGTGTCTATTCTTTCGTCGCGCACTGCGACAACGCCGACGTTTGGTTCAATAGTGCAAAAAGGGTAGTTCGCCGCCATGGCTTTGTTTGAGGTCAGAGCGTTGAAAAGCGTGCTTTTGCCGACGTTCGGCAGTCCCACGACACCTAATTTCATAGTATTCTCCTTATAAAATAGGATTATCAGTATAATCCGCATAGTCCATAATAGTCTTAATATTATACAGCAATATAAATATAATGTAAAGCGGGGGGGAGACATGAAATATATAGAAGCCGTCATACTCGGACTGTGCCAAGGACTTACTGAATTTTTGCCCGTAAGCTCCAGCGGACACTTGATGCTGCTTGAGGAGCTGGGGATAGGGGAAAGCTCTCTGTTATTCAATCTTATGCTACACCTTGCCACGCTGCTTTCGGTATGCATAATCTTCCGTAAAAAGCTGTGGTATTATATACGCCATCCTTTGGATAAAGATGTGCTTTATATTTTAATAGCCACTGTTCCTACAGCAGCTCTCGCCTTTGTCGTAAGGCTGTTCGTAGATGAAGCCGGGCTATTGCTGCTGCCCTTCGGATTTTTTGTGACATCGGTGCTTCTTTATCTATCCACGCTTAAATGGCGGGCGGCAAAGGAAATGGACGGAATGTCGGCATTTATTACCGGACTTGCGCAGGGCATTGCAACGATAGGCGGCATATCGAGAAGCGGCTCGACAATTTCGGTTATGCTGATGCTGGGTATTGACCGAGAAAAAGCCGGAGACTTCACCTTTTTGTTAAGTATACCCATCATACTCGGTAGCGCCCTTGTGGAAATTCTGACTTTCAGCGGCGGCTTTGGCGGCGTAGAGGTATTGCCGCTGGCGCTTGCCATGGTCATTGCCTTTGCGAGCGGTCTGTTCGCCATAAAACTTTTTCTATCGATGTTGAAAAATAAAAGCCTGTTACCATTCTCGATTTATACGCTACTGCTTGCCATAGCTTCTTTTGTCATAGTATATGTATTATAAAAGGTTGCCTAAACGCCGCAATTCAGCCTTGCCACTCTCCCCTGTATAAAAAAATTGAGTTGTCCACAAGTGCGCCGCAAAAAGTTACAATAATTACAGAAAATAAGTCATAATATCCGTAGTTATAAAGTAAAAGCGCAAAAAACAAGCGCATATTATAACAAACGGCATTGTGGATAACATTGTGGACAACTCAACCTTATAAAAAATTATACCGTGAAGAGTACAATATTTTGTCGAAAAAGCTACCATTAACAATTTTTAGGGATACCTTTATTACTGCAATAATATATTGTTGTGTGAGGGCACAATGATATTGGTATTAAAAAAGAAAACGGTAATTATTTGCTTTATAATAATTCTGATAGCCGGTCTGGCTGCGGGAACAACGGCAAAAATCGTCAAGGCGACGCACGCGCAAAAGGACTGCGTCGTGGTGCTGGACGCCGGGCACGGCGGCAGAGACAACGGCGTTATCGGAACAAAAAGCGGCATGAAAGAAAAGGAACTAAATCTGATAGTCACCTTTCTTGTCAAAGAGGAGCTGGAGAAAGCCGGCATAAAGGTTGTTCTGACCAGAAAAGACGATGACGCCCTTTATGGCGCCGCTTTAAAAAACTTCAAGCTGGAGGATATGAAAAAGCGTAAGGAAATAATAAACGCCACTGCGCCCGATGCCGTTGTCAGCATACATATGAACAGATTTCCCGCCGATTCCTCAAGGCGCGGCGCGCAGACCTTTTTTGAAGAAATGAGCGACAAATCCAAAGCGCTTGCCCAAGCGGTACAAGCCGGACTCAACACCCTCAACAAAGAATATGCCCAGCGGGAGTTTGCGGCGCTCAAGGGTGATTATTACATCTTGAAATGTAACAAATATCCCTCGGCTATCGTAGAGTGTGGTTTTATGTCAAATCCTGAGGAGGATATGCTACTCCAACAAGAAGATTACAGAAAAAAAATCGCTTACCTAATAGCAAGCGGAATAATGGGATACTTGAGTATGAATACGTCGTTCAACAGCGGGAATGAGGTAACGGCGGCTTAAGCGTTTACGAAATTGTTTACGGCGTCAAAAAGCGCGGCAGCCTTTATTATGGTGTAGTGATCGGCGTCTTTTATGGTGAGGCGCTCGGAGCGGGGAAGAGAGCGCGCGATAAGCGCCGTATGCTCCTTATCAATAAGGTCGTTTTCGGCGTCGATTACAAGTGTGGGAATGGTTATGCTACTGAGGTCTTCGGGATAAACGCCGACGTTATTGAGCATTATTTCCATACGGTTGGCGGCGATTCTTGCCTTGGTGCTGATTTTTTCGAAGACCTTGAAGAATTTATATTTCAATAACGCTTTGTTATAAAAGGTTCGATTGATGGCTTTAGCGTACAAGTTGCCGCTGATAAGTACCATTTTGTCTATGAGCCGGGGGGCAATTTTTGCCAGGTACATTGCGATATTGGCGCCGTCGGAGTACCCCACAATGCTGACGGTCTCAAAGGGCTTCTGATTGATAAAACGCATAATGTCTATGGCCATGGTTTTTATGGAGAAGCTGCCCTTGCCGCCCGTGCTTAGCCCGTGTCCTCTCGTATCAATGGCGTACGCTTTGTATTTCGGGTCGACAGTCTCAATATAATCTGCGAAGACTGTGGCGTTTTCGGAATTCCCATGGATGAGGATCAAAGCCTTGTTGCCGTTTCCTCTGCGGTAATAATTCAGGCTTATATCGCCTACAACTATAGAATTCCTATCTTGCTCTTTCATAAAAAACAAAGTTCCTTTATTGCTTTATAATATATTTTTACCAATAGTTCAAAATGTTCCAGCGAGATATATTCGTCCTTTTCGTGCATAGTCGAGACCATTCCCGGCAGCATTGGTCCGAAGGCTACGCCTGTTTTGAGCGCTCTCGCATAAGTGCCTCCTCCTATAGAAATGGGCTGGGAAGGCGTTTTGCTTTGCGTTGCCCCGTCGTACGCTTTTAGTAAGGTCTGAACCAAAGGATGGCGCGAATCGACATATAGCGGATCATGGAAGTTCCCTTGTTCGACGCCGCAGGGCAGTTCGCTACGTAAAATAGCCGTTATTTCTTCTTTATTATAACTGATAGGATGGCGGATATCAAGTTCACACACTATGTTGCTGTCGATAATTTTGCAAGTTCCGAGGTTTAACGTCAATCGTCCGCTTTTTTCGTCGCTCAAATCCAATCCTATGCTCTCACCCTTGCCGTCGGAAAAAGCGTCGTACAGCCGTCCAAATACCGGGTATTCTGCGCTAAGCGCGCAAAAAAGCTTGTAAAGCGCGTTGTCGCCTTTTTCGGGATGGCTGCCGTGAGCCGATACGCCGCAAGCTTTTAGTAGCATGCAATCGTCGATTCTTTCGGCAGTTACGCCAGCTTTAGGGGCGGCATTGAAGACTTTGTCCGAATATTTCAAGCGGCAGAAGGCAGAATCCGGCACCATATTGCCGCGTTCTCCGCCGTAAATTTCGGTTATACCTTCGTGAAGAGGAAACGAAAGATAATGATATACAATGCCTTTTTCGCAATTTATTACCGGAAAGTCTGCGTCAGGTGAAATGCCTATATCCGGCATTTGTTCTACCTTGTTATAATGCTCGATACATTTCCAGCCGCTTTCCTCGTCGCAACCCAGAATGAAGCGCAGCTTTTTTGCGGGGGTATAACCCTCTTGCAGCAGCATTACAACAGCGTAAAGCGCAGCTACGAAAGGACCTTTGTCGTCCGTAGCGCCGCGAGCGTAGAGGTTGTTTCCGTGTATCTCCGCGCCGTAAGGCGGATGACTCCAGCCGCAGCCTTCGGGTACCACATCAAGGTGAACGAGGATACCAAACATATCTCCTACGCCAATATCGGCTATGCCGCAATAGCCGTCAAGGTTTTTTGTTTTGAAGCCGAATTTTTGCATCAAATTCAGGGAATAATCTAAGCTGTCGGCGACACCCAGGCCGAACGGGCAACCCGGAGAAGGTGCGTCCTCAACACTTTTTATGCGTAAAAGTTCCTGAAGCCAGAGAATGGCATCTTTCATACAATAGTTCATTGCGCCTCCGTGAATTTTGAACTTTCTTACTAAATATTATACACTAGCGGGAGAAAATGTGCTAAACTATTACATACATTTATATATAAAAACTTCATATTGTTTATGGGGTTTTTGCTTAAAATGGAGGAAAAATGAAGGTAAGAACAAGGTTTGCGCCCAGTCCTACGGGCTTTATGCATATCGGCAATCTGCGTACGGCGCTGTACGCCTATTTATTTGCCCGAAGGCATAACGGAGATTTTCTTCTCAGGATAGAGGACACCGATACGGAGAGGTATGTCGAGGGTGCTATAGACACCATTTATAACACTCTATCAAAGGCCGGCATAGACATAGACGAAGGCCCTTTCAAGGATGGCGGCGTTGGTCCTTACATTCAGAGCCTGCGCAAGGACATTTATATGCGCTATGCAGAGGAGCTAGTGCAACGGGGCGGAGCGTATTATTGCTTTTGCGCAAAGGAGCGGCTTGACACGCTGTGCGACGCAAACGGCATAAAAAGATATGACAAGCATTGCTTGCGCCTGTCAAAGGAAGAAATTGCCGCCAAACTGGCTTCGGGCGTACCTTATGTCATACGTCAGAATATGCCGACGGAGGGCGAAAGCTCTTATGTCGATATGGTATTCGGCAAAATCAGCGTGCCCTGTTCGGAACTGGAAGACAACGTTCTGCTGAAGAGCGACGGCATGCCCACCTACAACTTTGCCAACGTGGTGGACGACCACCTTATGGGTATTACCCACGTCATGCGCGGCACGGAGTACCTTTCGAGCACACCGAAGTATAACCTTATTTACGACAGCTTCGGCTGGCAGCGTCCGCAATATATGCACCTGCCTCCGATTATGAAGGATGCGCAAAGAAAGCTGAGCAAGAGGTACGGCGACGCAAACTTTGAGGATTTTCTTAACAAAGGCTATCTGCCAGAGGCGATAGTAAACTATATTGCGCTGCTTGGCTGGTCGCCGAAGGGTAACGAAGAGAAGCTGTCAATGGCAGAGCTTATCGATATGTTCGGTGTCGAAGGCGTGTCAAAATCGTCCAGCATCTTCGACGAGCAAAAAATGCGTTGGCTCAACGCGTTATATTTACGCGAAAAAACCACGGAGGAATTTTGCATTCTGGCAACGCCTTTTTATCAAAGGTCAAAGGTCGCAGGCAAATACGATTATGCGCTTCTCTCAAAGCTGCTTCATCAGCGCGTGGAGATACTTTCAGACATACCCGGAATGGTGGATTTCCTTGAGGAGTTCGAAGCCTACGAGCTGGCTCTTTACGAACACAAAAAGATGAAAACCGACGCTTTGGTTGCCCGAACCGCCGTTCAAGGTGCGCTAAGATGCCTGAAGGACATCGAGTTTACGGAAGAGCAGGTTATGGCGGCGCTTACGGCAGAAAGCGAGGGTCTGGGTATAAAAAAAGGACAAATGCTTTTTTGCGTCAGACTGGCTATCACCGGCAAGGCTTCGACGCCGGGCGGAGCCGTAGAGATAGCCGAGCTGCTGGGCAAGGAGGAGAGCCTAAGACGGCTAGAGTTCAGCTTGAGGCTGCTGGAAAAGTAAGAAGACAAAAGTTTATTGGGAAAAAAGGCTTATATTTGTTAGTAAGTTGACAAAAATAAAGACATAGCATATAATTTAGTTCCTGCTATCGAATGGGGGTGTTTTGGATTCGACTTGTGAGGATAGGGGATGATAAGCATACCGAAGGCTCGTCTTCGTAAAAACGGAAAATTAAATTTAAACGCTGATAACAGAAGTTTAGAACTCGCAGCCGCTTAAGGCTGTCGTCCTCTCCATAGTCCTACGGGTGGAAGCAGGGCGTCGTAAGTAGGGTACGTTGTGCTTGAGTAGTCTTGCAAAGCAACAATGAATAAAGGCTTGGTTGAAGAAAGGTTTGCTTGTTGACCTTTCGGAGACGACAATTAACAACACGCTAAGTATGTAGAAGGTCATTTCAGATATCATAAGGACCGGGGTTCAAATCCCCGCACCTCCACCAAAACCGAGGATAAGGGCGCATCTTGCGCCCTTTCTGCGTGTTGGGCATCGGTTATGTACATCAAGGTACACGCCCTCGCCCTCGTACTTGAAAGGGCGCAATCTACAACCCTTCTTCTCGGTTTTCTGTAGCCTTAAAAGCGGGGATTTGAACGGGCAGAGAA
Organism: Clostridia bacterium; assembly: GCA_028703745.1. Taxonomy (GTDB): domain Bacteria; phylum Bacillota; class Clostridia; order Christensenellales; family DTU072; genus DTU072. The sequence continues at coordinate 13,746 of JAQVME010000001.1, read as the reverse complement.
GACGACAGTCCGGTGGACTGTCGTCCTGCCCCGGCGTGAAAGCGAAGAATAACGAAAAATAGGAATGAGACGGGTGTTGGAAAAGTAATTTACAAGAAAGTAAAAGGTATTCGAGCGGAGCAAATCCCCGCACCTCCACCAAAACCGAGGATAAGGGCGCATCTTGCGCCCTTTCTGCGTGTTGGGCATCGGTTATGTACATCAAGGTACACGCCCTCGCCCTCGTACTTGAAAGGGCGCAATCTAC
>JAQVME010000001.1:0-13399 GCA_028703745.1 Clostridia bacterium | reverse complement strand
GAAGAATAACGAAAAATAGGAATGAGACGGGTGTTGGAAAAGTAATTTACAAGAAAGTAAAAGGTATTCGAGCGGAGCAAATCCCCGCACCTCCACCAAAACCGAGGATAAGGGCGCATCTTGCGCCATCTCTGCGTGTTGGGCTTACGGGTGTTATTAGGTAAAATAATTTTTAATCGACGCTATCCATTTCTTCCTCATAATAATAGGAATAATCTATGCCTTTCATAAATATTTCGCGGTCGTTGATTTTGTCGGTTAAAGCGGATTGTGCCAATTTCTTTATGTCTGTGCTGTCCGTTACACTCTTACGCATTGCGTCCAAATAATCTCTTTTATTTATCTTGCTCCAATCGACACACCTTTGCATGCGTTTTTTCAAAATCAGATCAAGCCAGATTCTTGTACTTCTGCCGTTTCCTTCTCTGAAAGGATGAGCAACATTCATTTCTACATATTTGTCCATTATCTCGTCAAAGAAGGTTTCGGGCATTTGTTCAATCTTCTTCAAGTTATCATTTAAATACATAAACGGTGCAAACGCAAAGCCGCCTTTAGAGATATTTAGCGTTCTAATCTGTCCGGCAAAGTCATATAGCCCACCAAATAAGTAAGCGTGGATTTGTTGTAAACCTTTGATTGTCCCTATCTCAAGTTTACTTATCAAATTACTTTCAAATAGTGTATATGCCTTTTTCTTGCTCTGACCGTCAATGGTATTTTCGCTGTAAGTAAACCATTCAAGAAATTTTATTGACTTCTTGCTCGGAATCTCGGCAGCAAGTTTAATAATTCCCTCACTGTCTATTGCATCCATTAAACGTCTTTTCCCGTCGAGTGTAAGAAACTTGAAAGCGTGAGTGCCACTCACGGTTTGATTGTTTTCTTTTAAAAGCTTTCGTTTTAACCAGCGCCAATATGCGTTGGGGTCTTTGCTGTCCGTCAGCACAGCACAAATATCAACGATATTAAAGTACCATTTATTTTCATCTTCGTACCAAATAGAACGAACCTCTTTATCATTAAAAAATCGCATGGATACCTTATTCATTTTTCCGCCTTCGGGTATTATTTTCATAATGAATTATAGCATATAACCCACATTATACACAATAATAACTTGCGTAAACGCTTGAGGTCTCTTGCCTTTGCTTCGAAATCTAGACCCCATTTTATGTCGGGCATCGGTTATGTACATCAAGGTACACGCCCTCGCCCTCGTACTTGAAAGGGTGCAATCTACAACCCTTCTTCTCGGTTTTCCGGAGCCTTTACAGAAAGGCGGAGCACAAAGAAGAAATAATAGGGCGGATACTAGGTTTGTACTGTTATTTTTTCTTATTCGTCTCCTAGTGATTTTTTACTAAAAAAAGTTAACATAACCATCTCGAAACAAAGACTCAATGTATCCAAAGCCAAGTAAGAAAACATGATTGTTACCGTAATAAAAGTAAAATCGGGATTATGGAGTATTGCTGCAATAACAGTAATGATCAAAGATGAGAAAATAGTACAGTAGGCATATATGTAGAGATACATACTGTACCGAAGAAAGAAATTCTTTTCCACGTTCTTGATAAAAAGAACTTTTTTGAGCGCGGGCGACAAGTTTATATTTCGAAAACATCGAAGAGGTTTCAAAAATTTGTCCATGCGGTAACCCGACGATATCACAGCCAAAGCCGAAAGTAGAACAATTATAAAAACGACGAATAAACTCCCCATAACTTTGCCCTCTTAATAAGATTTTTTATATAGCATTGATAGCGCGCGGTCAAGTAATAAACATTTGAAATTATCGGATTTAGCTATTCACTGACAGATAACAATCAATTTATCGTTTGGCTGTATTACAAGCTCTTCTGTTTTGTCTAAATCTCCTTGAAATACCCTTGTCTTTCCTTCTTTGACATGACCGATAACCGTATATTTACCGTTTGAAGACAAGTAGCAGGATACTACAAGTTCTGACTGGCTCGAGAACAACATGGGCAGCTTCTCACACAAAAAATCTGCGGCGAGGAAGGTGTACACTTCGTAGGTTATTTTGGTCCCGTTGCAGGTGTCATAGCTCAAAAGATCCTGAAAGATATCGTAAAGCCGTTTATCCTTACTGATTTGCGTCATAATACGACTGATATATTTGTTGCTGATAATAGTGTTTTTGATATTATAGCCTTGGGCAATATCATAGTGTTTGGACTCCAGAAGTTCGATAATTATATCTGATTTGTGAAGTTTCGCAGTATCCTGTATCATTAAAAGCGTCAGCAATACATCTGAGTCGTAATCCTTTTTGTCAAGTTTGTCCGAAGAAAGAATGAGGATAGAATCAATCTTGCGGATGTCCTTGATGCTCTTTTGGATGGTCTCGGCGTCGTTGGAAGCGACAAATGTCAAATTTACTTTGCATCCGCTGTCTTTCTCATACAGGTTGAGCGACTCCACTATGTAGCGCAATTTGTTGTTTTTCCCAAAGATTACAATGTTTTTGTCCTTATAGAGTCCCGTGTCGCCCAAGGTTAGTTTGCGTAGCTCTCCCAAGGGTTCCTTTCTTACGCTGGCAAGGTCTTGAGCATTTTTTCCCAACACATACATGGCGCCATTGAGGTTATAAATAGGGATACCTTTGTTATGTGTTTGCATAAACTCGCTGATGTTCCCTTCCGGCAGAGTATAAAACTCCGCGCCCTTAAACGAAAATAACTCCTGATAGACATCGTTAACCTCGGAATACAGAAGCGTCTGCGCAATTAGTTTGCCCATCATTTCGTCCGGCAGGATAGGAAAAATGCGCCCTTCTATTCCTAGTGTTTTAGAGATCTTCTCACGTACAAGCTGTGCGGTATCGTCCTTTTTTGTTTCTAAAATAATCGTTTGGTTTTTATTTTGTTCGCAATTAGCCACCAACATCAGCGTCTTAATGACGGACATATCAGCGGCATCGTCGTCCTCTTCGCCTATTGGCGCGAGAATGATAATCGAATGGCTGTTATCAATACAAACGTCGTTCAAATCACTTTTGGAGAAAACATCTCCTTCTTTGACAATTACATTTAGTTTTGCATTTTTCTCTTTTTGAATGCCGTAAAGCTTGCGGCTGATCATTTTTTCTACTTCGTTTTTGTCGCAAGCAGAGAGGATTACGACATTGTTGACGGAGTCGTCGTACAAATAATCTGCTATCAATTCTAATGCCTTGGAGTTCCAATTGAGAATCAGAACATGGTTGAAAACGTACAGCTTATCCTTGCCTTTCTCCGCGTTTTCGATGATGGAAGAGAATAGACTGGCAACATAAGCGATAATGCCGCCGGAAAAAGAAATCATAGAGGTGACTATGACTGCGATGGACAAAAGACGAAGTCCAACATTGCCGTCTACCGCGTAAAAACCGGGATCCATCATCCAGGTGATGCCGGAGCGCCAAAACGCCGCAAACACATTACCGCCGTAATCAGCGGGGGATATAAGATAGGCAATAAATGACGAGATAAGCCATAGAGCAAGGTTAAATAATACCAGTCCCAGCAATAAAAAAAGTCTCGCGTTTTTGTTTTTTTTGATGCTGAGCCATCTTTTGACTCGATTCATAGATCCCCCCTCCGGAAATTTAAGAATACAGTTATATGACAAAATAAAGAATCAATACCTTTTTATTTATGCTTATAATAACTATAATATCAATTTTTACTCACAAGATAATATTAGCATTGTTGAAATAAAAACACAATAGTTTATCTCGCAAGCGGCGCTGCTATCAGCGCCAAGGGAATCGAATCTTATATGTCAAAAATACAACTAAAATTTAAAAAAGGCGAACTGTACCGTTCGCCTTTCATAAAGCATTTTTTATCCGTTTACATAAATTATTTCTTTTTTTCTACCGAAACCCAGATTTCGCAGGTATAATCGGGAGAAGAAACATCTACTGACGGATACGCTTCGAAATCCACGCCGCCGCAAGGCTGATAGTCGCTTGTGGGGAAAAACTCCGTATAAATTTGTTGATAAAGTTTTTTGAAAGCTTCCGGCATCTTGCCTACGCACTTGAAAACGATATACGTATGTTTCGGAATAGTATCCACAACAAAATCTTTTTCCTCAATCTTTTTGCCGTTGTACGGCGCGCCGATTCCGTAAGGGAAATCTACTTCTGTAGCATCATTGCCGAAGTTTGCGCCGACGATACAGTTTCCGAAAATATTATCCTCGGGGATGTACTTGCACAGCGCGGAGAAAGTGCCGTCTTTGTTGCATCTTGCCCAGAAATCCGATATCTCCGCCGTTGTCATTTCTGCTTTGCACGATACCCTCGTCTTTTTTGCAATCAGCTGAAAAGCTTCTTTTGTATCAATTCTGTAATCCATTATCGATCCTCCATTAAATATAAGTTTTACGGAAAGACGGGAATAGGATTTCAAGCCGGCGCCTTTTTTTACTTGCGACGGCGAAATACCGTGAAATCGTGTGAAGGCACGGGAAAAACTCTCCGGAGCGTCATACCCGTATTTCAACGCAACGTCAATAACCTTCGCGTCGGTAGTCAAAAGCTCGCTGCCGGCAAGAGAAAGCCTCCGGCTACGGACATATTCGCCGAGTGTAAAGCCGCATATTACCGCAAAAATTCTTTGAAAATGAAAACTCGACGAGTATGCGCGCTTCGCCGCCTCTTCATAGTCAACCTCTTCGGTTATATGCTCTTCTACATAATCCACAGCTTTTTGTATGCCCGTAATCCAATCCATAATCGTCCTTTCGTATACTTCTATTCTATCGGAAATCAAACAACAAATCCTGACTCTCTGTGCGGAGGTATGTTATCCGTGTACGGTGAAATCGGAACAATGTTGCGGAACAACTGAAAAGTTGCCGTTTATCTTTTGAATTGCAGCAACAGTTCCTTGTCTTCTTTCGACACTCGGAAGCTGTCACGGCATTTTGATACGCTTTTATTAACGGTAAAAGAGTTGAGGTTGTTAGTTTTAAAAAATGCAAGAGTCGCATCGCGGTTTTTTGCAAAGCATTCGGCAATCAGCCACGCAACGACCATATTTACATAATATTCCGTCTCTCCGCGCATACCGTTTATCAAATTGAATATCTCAGGCAAATACCCGATGCGCTTTATGTACTTAAACCATATATTTACGCCGACGCGCCGCACGAACGGCTTTTCGCTTACGGCAAGTTCAAGAGACAAGTCCCAAAGCTTCTTTTGGTTTTTTTCGTCAACGGAGAAGTTCAACAAATCACAAGTCGCCCAGTTATCCGCTTTTTGGCAAAACGGAAGTAAATATGACTTCATCATATCGAAGTCTTTGATTTTCATAATCAAACCGCCGTTAACGGAAGTGTTTTCAAAATAATCCCAAAGCCATAAATCCAGAAAAGATATAAAATTTCCTTTTGCTATTTTCTTCGTAATATCTTTAATAACCGGCGACAATACCGCAAGTACGGGCATGCTAGTGTTGATGATATGCTTTGTCCATTCTGTTTTTTCGGGTCTGCCGCAACCGATTAGAAATTGCTGAAATTCATCACCGTCCTCTTTTGTCCACGTTTGTTTGAATAAGTCCATTATGTACCTCTCTATGTTTTTACTTACCATTAAGTTTGATTTTCCCTTCACTTGTCTCCGAAAGAAAGACCACGGGGTGGTTGCGCCTTATAATGGTCGGAATTAAAGTGTTTTTTCCGTTGTAGTACCAACTGTAGTAATATGATAGCATTAATAATCCGGCTTTGCAATGAACGGCAGTTTATGAACATCCCCGTCTAAAAATAATTGTAAGCGTAGTGCTAAGATAAATATTGTTGACCGGAATAATTTGATGTCTTATAATTAAACTATGTATACTAATGAAGAAAACAAAATGAAAATAAGAAAAAGATTAAAAAATGTGTTATTTTCTGTATTAATCTTGTGCGTTAGTCTGGCGATAAGCGCCAGCGCAGTTTTTGCGTGGTTTGATTTAAGAAATGACTCCGACCTTCGGGGATTTAAAATAAATGTTACGTCAAAAGATGTATCTAACGTAGCGTTGAAGACCTACGCTATTTCCGATATTACAACGGGCGCTCAAACAGATTATACTCTTGCAATAAAAGACAACAATTATGTGCCTTTGCATGAAGTGCCGGTTTTTGACTCTCTCGGTATAGCGCTAAATGATTACAAAACCTCTCTTGCCATTAACCTGACTTTTTCCGTACACAAAGATGCCACCTACGCAGTTTATGCAGAGGCTGCTGAACAAGTAATTCTTGGTACAGAGAACTGGTTGAGTAATTGCGCAAGGTTTCTACCGACAAATTTCAGTTCCGGCATTTTGACTTCTTCAGACGTTCCAAAATCCTTTGTGACGGTTCAAGAGAATACTTTATCAAAAACGCAAAGAATAGAGATACTTCGCGCAGTTTGCACACAAGGCGAGGTATCATTTTGGTTTGTGCTGGAGTACCACGCCGACGCTGTGAATATAATAAAAGCAGCCAATTCCGAAGCTGAAGAGGAAACAATATTTTACTCAAATGATATTCGTTTCGAAATGATAGCCTTATGAAAAACGTATTTAAGAAAAACTTAATACTTTCATTTTTGATTATGGCGCTTCTAACTTTTCAAATAATTATTGCGCCGTTATTTGCATGGTTTGTGGATTTTAATACCGTACGGTTGACTTCTACGGGCTCGAGTATTCTGAACTACTTTGCTTCGGGAAAGGGAACGGCAGCTTCGCCTTATTTGATAAAAACCAAAGCGCATATGCACAATTTAGCTTGGTTGCAGAACAAGGGATTTTTGCAGGATGATAAATATTATTTTGTTCTTGACAACGACATTGATATGGAAGGTCTTGCCGTCCCCCCTATAGGCACATCGACTTATCCTTTTGTCGGCGACTTTAACGGAAACAAAAAAACAATTTCAAATTTGTTTGTATCCAATGATAAAAACGAGCTCAAAACGCAATTTAACCTCTCGACAATCGACTTGGGCGATGAAATCGGCTTTTTCGGAAGGCTGGACTCCCGTATCTCCCCATATAACCTTGCTACAGCCGGCGCGGCGTATGGTTTTTATCTTGAAAATATAAACATTTCCAACTGTATGCCAAACTCGGCAATAGGCATAGTAGCGGGGCACAATAACGGCTCTTTACACGAAATCGGCGTTTCAAACAGTTCCTTTAAATTGAAAAACGCCTTACCTGTCAAATCCGAGTATACTCTCATAGGGGAGACCGGAGAGAATACAGAATGGCTGGATTCTCCGGAAAACCTTGGCAGCAAGATACTTATAGACCCAAATGACCCCAACGACCTTTTTACGGCGATATCCGCAGTCGGTAGCGCGCAGCAATACAGAGAAATACCCAATTCCACTCCCGAGCATGCTTATATGACTTCTACATTGGGTGTCACCTATTCGGCAGCCGGCGCATTATATAAAATAACCGACTATAGTTCTTATTATGCAAGCGGCGTGACGACATGGACTCCGACTGCCAAAACACAAATTATTAATTCCACAGTCGCCGCAGATAACGGCATTCCTCTTGAATTTTGGAATAGGTATATTGGCAACAACAGCTCAACGAGGTACATTGTTCCCTACAACAACCCTTCAAGCGCTGCGACTGTCGCTGTGCCTTTTAACGGAGGCTATAAACAAATTCCGTATAACGGCGTATGGTTTATGCCAAAATCTTCGGGTCCTTGCGGTATATCTTTTTCGATAACCAATCAAAGTGATGATTCGGCGATGGCTGTTTACGAATATAGAAGGGATACCGGCGGCAATATTATCGACTGGACAGAAACGAGGTTGCTACTTGAGAAAGGTCTGTATGGCAACAAGGGTGTAGTATATTTTCAATATAATGTAAAAAAAGATTATGAATATGTCGTGGGAAAGTCGACTGTTTCCCAAAACACTGCGGGCTTCTTTTATCTTGTTCTTGAAGGTGTGGGAAATCAAGGTAGCGGGTCGCAAAACATAAGTCTATCAAAAAGAATTGACTTTGTAATGCGAGACACAAATGACCTCTTCCCTGACTTATCCGCAGAAAGCTATGTTACGACAAAAACCCATTTATCTTTTGAGGGCACGTCTTCTTCCGAGGGATACATTTATTACAACAAAGCCCTATACAATTCCAATACCGCCGTTTACTACTACAGCGGTGTGAGTTCCGTATCGGTTGAAGAGAATTATTGGGACAACCCCGAGTCGGCGGCGGCTACTGTCAATGATCTTGACAATCTATTTTATGATTGGATGAGCGCATACAATCCCTAAGAAAAGCGCGCGCTTTTATAAAATCCATATAAAAACGTATGTTAATACTGCTCGTCCGAATCAGCATTTATTGACAATAAAAAAAGGTTTCTTAGTTTTTGGCTATTATAAGACAAAACGGGACAAAATTCTGTCTTTCGGCAATTCCCAATTCTTTGTATAATTGCATTAGGAGATTCTAAGTATATTCTGCAGGTAGCAAAATTAGTACTTATAATGAAAAAAATATTGAGAATTCGGAGGTTATTATGAAAAAAAAGTTTATTAAAGTCCTGACAGTTTTTGCAACTGCGCTAATAGTCGTTTCGATGGCGTTTGTTCTCTTAGCTTGCGATGACGGAGCTGATGGCGGAGCCCATAAATCGGCGGTGGTCTTAATTGAAGCACCTTCTGTATAGCGCTTGAAAGACCCTTTCAAAGAAGTTGTACCATTTTTGCTACCAGGAATAATCTCCCAAAAAAATAATTAGGAGGAACTAACAATGAAAAAGTCATTAGTAGTTGCCGTATGCATTATAAATGTATTTTTGATGTGCGGAGTAGGATCAATTGCCGGCGCATTACTATCTTCTTATGGACAAGAACCTTTTGTTTCTGCGAATGAGACAAATTCAAGCACACTTCTCTCTTCCGAGCCGATAAGCAAGGACGAAGATAATGCTGCATCATATCAGCAGCCCGAAGAAAAACAGTTTTTCGTAAGCGCATCTTTGACGGACGCAATCGTTAACGATGACGAGCCAATATATGCCGATTTTTCTTTCAATGCCGATATTAGTAGTTATTATATCGAAAGCAAAGGCGTAAAAGTTTTTGAAGAGAGCAAAAGCCAAGGCGCAATAAAGGTTACGCTCATCCCGGAAAACACTCAAGGCGTTGTCGACGTTTACGTAAAAAACGAGGTTGGGGGGTACACCAGAAGTAGTATTTATACATATAAAGAAGCCAAAAAAGTCTTTACCAGCATCTATTCGGAGGAAGATGCGCGCTTTAATGCAGTTCAGTATAATTATGACCAAGGCGCTATTTCTGACAAGGAATATGAGGAGTATAGGGCAGTATTCAGCAGACGGGATATAAAAGAAACAATAACCGTTAGCGAAGACAGAGTCTTAGCCGACGCTTCGGATGCAAATACCCTCAGCGCCACAGGTTTAAGCATGGCGGCGGCACAAGACAAAACCACTTATGTCGACGGCAATTTATATTGGCAGTTAGCTAGCGGCTCGCTGAGAGCTCTTTCTTATATAAGAGTAGACTTATATGACTATGACCCTATAGGCGCGGACGAATATATTGGCACAACATATACAGACGTTAACGGCTATTATTCCTTTACATTTCAGAACGATACAACTATCCTTGAAAACGGCTATGACGTGTACATTAGGGTCTATCCTGACGGCAGGACCTTTGAGATAGGAAAGACTTGGAACACCACGGCGTTCTATTATTTCTGTGACTCCTCAAGGACAAACAATGTTTCTTCAGGCTCAACTACGAACATAAGCTGGGACATATATTACAACTCCGGCAACAACCATAATTGTGCTTTTTATATTAGTCAAGGTCTTGTTGTTGCCGAGAAATATATGCGGGACATGCTTGGCTACTATCCTTCTGAGGTTGTAAAGGTATGGTTTCCACTGCTTTCCTCAGAGGCAAACTCTTTTGTAAATTGGATAAATAGCATTTTGCCGTCATCTTGGAATTCAATCCCGACTCAAGGCGCTTTTTGCTTCAACACATATATGGGAGTAACTCAAAACTATTTTAACGATTGGGATACCGTCATGCATGAATACGGACATTATGTAGAACATAGAGTAGGCACCTACGGCATAACTCTATGGGAACATTTAGTTTATAATCCGGCGCATTCTTTTAACGCGGATGACGTGGACGCTCATGAATTTTTATGGGGATTGATTAATTCCACATGCAAAAGCTACGGGCTTCAACTGGCATGGTCGGAAGCTTGGGCGTATGCCTTTGCTTTTGTAGCGCAGGACTACTATAATAAAAATATCCTTAGCTTAACGACTTCTCCGACAAATGTGCCGAATATTTGTGATGCGACGGTCGGTGTGTATAATTGCGAAACCAGATCGCCATATAATATGGTGTGCGGAGAAGCTAACGAAGTAGCCATCACATGCCTTCTTTGGGACCTGTATGACTCCGCATCTGATGCCGCCGATTATATTAGTTTAGGCGCTTCTACATGGTGGGAAGCTACGACAGCAAGCGGCACGTACACCTTATCTAACTTTGCAAATGTGATTAACGACAATTATGGCTATTACAGAAAGGAAGTGGGCGCCCTTTTTCAATATTTCGGAATGGCTCCCGGAATCTTTAGCGTAAGCGGAGTAACCTCTACATTGAGCTCAAGTACCTCAATAAGTATAGACTGGCCTAGTCCCGGAGGTCGTCCTACTGCGCCTAACAACAGGTTTAAGATAGCAGCGTATAACAATTCGGGCACACAGCTTTGGATTTCGGGTTACGTTTCCGGGTCTCCTTATACGATTTCGTCCTCTGCGCTTGCAACAATACGCTCAAAATTGCCAAATACCTCTACAACGGTCGGATTCAACGTTTTGGGATATGAAAACACATCCCCTATTTCGGGACCGTATTTCTCGGAGACACAGCTGTTTTCCGTTATCAATCCATTAGAGATTTCAGCAAGTACACGCTACTCGGAGTATACAGACTCGTCGCTTCTTGGTTTATGGCAAACAAAGTATGTAATGTTTGCAACCGCAGGAACCAAGGTTATTCAAACTTTCGGTACAAAAAATACTAAAATGGAGGTTTATAACAGTTCCGGCAGCCGCATCGCAAGCAATGACAACAGCGGATACAGTAATAACCCATTGGTTACTATTTCAGTAAATGCGGGCGAAAGATATTCGATAAAAGTTAGATTTAATAGCTTTTTCGCGGCGGGCTCCTTCAAAGTCGGAATTATTTCTGCGCCCAGCCTTACTAATTATGATAATTTACCCGTTATATCACCGTCTGCTACGTCGGTAACGGTGTCTGCTCCCGCAGGCGTATCGTGCCTCTATACTTTCAAAAATACTGTGACGGGATCACGGACAATTTATACAGCATCGGCAGGTTCGGCAGAGGACACATATTTATATGTCATTGATCCGCGGTCTACTAGTCTTATTACTTCGGCAGATTATGATGACGATAGCGGTACAGGAGCTTTTTCAAGTATAACCAAGACCTTTACTGCAAACATCCCATATTTGGTTATTGCTTCAAAATATTATCTTTCAAACAATAGTACGTTTTTGTTATGTAACAGTTGATTATTTACGTCTAGTTTATAGTGTTATAGGCTTGGTTTTTTTCCAAAGCCTATAGCACTATTTATGAAAAATGTGATATGATGTTACTAACCGTTACAATTTGAATTGATGTGGGGAAAGATGTTAAAAAGAGTATTGATAGCAATTGTTTTATCTATATTTACCGTATTATTGTTGTGCTCTTGCGGGGGTAAGGGTTTTCGGTCGAGTTTTCTTGCTCCGAATACGAATCAAACGGGTCGGTTTAGCGACGGCGGGCTGATTTGCGACATTATTGCGGAAAAAACTCAATACAATATTGACGAAGTGTATTTGGAGTATTATTACGGTCATATTACGGGCATAGATAATTATATCGAAGCAATGGAAGGCAGCGGCTTATTCACATTTGTAAGCGTAGCTCTGTATTTTCAAGAGTATTCCAAGCAAGAAAATTACATTTTTTCTGCTTCGTCAACAAGCGTAGAGGATTATAAGAACATCGAAGGCGCATATTTCTTGAAAGAATTTTCTTATTCGGAGTTCTATTCCGAAAATTATCAGGTGAAAAGACGCAAAAATATCGAAACATTCAACAATGTTCTTACTTATTCTCATAATGAAAGAATAAAGGTGCCGCCGCAGATTTTCAACGGCGTAAAACAAGGCTTCGTTTTTTTCTTATGCGGAGTCTATTTAGTAAAGGAAACAGGAGAATACAGTTTCGGCGCTATAGGCGGAATAGAAACATATTTTGAAAAAACGGATACAAATACCGTCAAGTTGTCATTATAAAAAAAGAATAGACATTCTTTTTTGTATTCATTGTCAAACAAAAAAGGACGGCAACAGCCGTCCTTTTTATATATTGCCTCACGGCGAAAAGAGAATCAATAATTCTCTGATCTGACTTCAAAATAGCTTTGCGCATATTTGCAGACCGGGCACACCTCGGGGGCTTTTTTGCCTATCACAAGGTGACCGCAAATGCGGCATTCCCACATGGTTTCTTCGCCTTTAGCGAAGACTTGTTGCATTTCGACATTCTTCAGCAAGGCGCGGTAACGCTCCTCATGGGCTTTTTCGATAGCCGCCACTCTGCGGAATCTTGCCGCAAGCTCTTTGAAGCCTTCTTCCTCTGCATCCTTTGCGAAGCGGGCGTACATGTCAGTCCATTCATAATTTTCGCCTTCGGCGGCGTGCAAAAGATTTTCTGCCGTCTTGCCTAGGTGCCCCAGCTCTTCATACCATAAGCGCGCGTGCTCTTGCTCGTTGCGCGCCGTTTTCAAAAAGAGTTCGGAGATGTGGTCAAAACCCTCTCTTTGTGCGATATTTGCAAAATAGGTGTATTTGTTCCGCGCCTGGCTTTCTCCGGAAAAGGCGTCCATCAGGTTTTTTTCAGTCTTTGTGCCGACGTATTTGTTCTCTAATGTGGCATTTTCTTCTATCAGCTCAAAAGCTGATGCAGGCTGTCTGCATTTCGGACATCTGAACCCTTCTGTCAATTCTCCCTCGTGGATGTAGCCGCATACTGTGCAACGGTATTTTTTCATAGTTGTATCCTCCTGTAATTTCGTTTTATTTTGGTTTTGAAGTTTTAATAATATATTAATTTTTTCTTCGGGGAAATCTGTCACCGCAAGCAAAAATTCTTTGGTATTGTCGCTTTGCGGCAACATATATCCCGCCTCTCGGATGATGTCCTCCGCCATGATGCGGTTGGATTTTTCTATAGCTAGTGCAAATTTTCCCGAAAGCCCCGCGGCAATGTTTTCTTGTATGG
>JAQVME010000063.1 GCA_028703745.1 Clostridia bacterium | reverse complement strand
AATATATGTCATTGGACAAAACCTCATAGTCAACGAGGACGACGGCTATGAGATACGCCTCCGTGACAACGGCAACGCAGACGGATATATTATTGATATTTCAAACGTGTCGGCAAGACTGTTTGTTATGCGCAAACAATTGCACATAATGGCGGATTCGGTATCCAAAAGATACGGCGAGGGAGACCCGATTCTGGGTTATTCCATTCTCGAGAACGACGAAATAAGTCTGACCGGCGACATAAGAAGAGTCGCAGGCGAGGAGGCTGGGCGGTATCTCATCGAACAGCATTCGCTGATAAACGACAACAATCCGAATTATGACATCATATATGTGCCGAATTATTTTACGGTGTTTCCTAAGGCGCTCAGGGTGTCCATCCCCGTTTACACCAAGATATTTGGGCAAGCCGATGCGGCATATCCCGACGCCGGCGGCAACCGCGTGGCGGACGGCATAAATTTCGTAGTAAACGAAGAAGATTTGAGATTCAACGACAAGGTGACAGTGCTGAAAGGCAACATAACGAGGGATGCGGGCGAGGCAGCCGGACAATATGCTTTCAGGTACAGCAACGTAGACGCCGGAAAGAATTATACGGTTATTTTTACCGAGGTGAGATATCTTCACATACAAAGGGCAACGCCGGAATTCTCCGCTGACGCACCTCCCGTTGCCGGCGCCATAACCTACGGTGACACGCTGTCATCTTCGGTAATAAACGGGCAAGCCGACATTCCCGGACAGTTCTATTGGGACGATTCCGGTATTATGCCGTCGGTTCATAACAGCAATGTCACAGAGTACGCGGCGACCTTCATACCTTCCGACGGCGCAAATTATAATTCTGTTGGCATAAGACTTAAGCTTACGGTAAGCCCCAGACGCATTAGCATAGCTTTCGTAGGAAGCAATATGTACGTATACGACGGACACAACAAAGCGTACATTCAAGCCGTTGCCTACAATGTTTTGCCACAGGACGAAGTCAATGTTACGGTTTCGTACAGTAGTGAGTATCTTATTAATGCCGGAGAGTATACGGTTTATGCTGCCATAAACGACATAAACTATGAGGCAATAGGCAGCGCCACGGCAACAATTACTATTGCCAGAAGCCAGCTTGACGTGACAGTCAAGGACGCCGTCATTTTTGAAGGTGACGACTATACTCCCGAGTTTTTATATACAGGCTTCAAAGGGCAGGATGGCTTAAGCAGCCTTTCCGTGGTTCCCAGGGTGAGGAACGTTCCCGAGGATCCCGGCGCCTACGAAATAGCCGCTACGGGCGGTTCGGCAGTCAATTATCTATTGCGCTACATTCCCGGCAAGTTGACAATACATAGACGTTCGATAGAAACAGACGACATAAAACTCGAGGGCGAAATGCCTCACGACGCAACCGTTAGTTTGAAAGAACTCGGCACGGATAGCGGCGCGTTCGTTATGATGAAAGATTTTGTTGCGGCGGCTCTTGCCTCTACCCCGAACAAAGGCAGCGTATTGAACAGTTTCAGCAGCCTTTCAGTCAATGGAGAGTTTGAAGGCGAATATACCTATACCTTGAAATTATCGCTCAGCGAAGGCTCTCCCGTAGTCGTACAGCATAGGGATGGCAGCATAGAACTTTTGACGGATTATACAGTTGAGGACGGCTACGTGACGTTCACCTCGTCGAACGTCAGCGGAGTGGGCGCATTGAGAGAAGCGACATTCTTTGAAGAATACAGTATGTATATGTTCTATGGCGGTATAGGTCTTGCCGCCGCCCTCATAACGTTGCTGTCCGTCGTAATTGCAAACAAATTAAAAAAGAGAAAACGTAGACTGACGCCTAGGTTCAAAGACTAGGATACATATTTATCAATTCATAAGAAAAAAACTGAAAATGATAAGAAAAAAATAAGGAGAAAGATTATGTATCAAAGAACATTAGAGGTACGTTTAACTACAGAAGAATTTAAGTAATTATCGGATATGTGTGATACATTAAAAATATAGATGAAATATTTCGCTATTCAAGCAATTAAAGATAAAATGCAAATAGAAATTAATAAATTATAAGTTTCACATGAAGAAATGCTCAGTGTGTCTTCTGATTCGGAAAAATAAAAAACAGACTTCAAAAGTCTGTTTTTTTCGGCTTATTCGCCAGTTTTTTTGCGTTTTTGGTGCACCTTCGGGGACTCGAACCCCGGACCCACTGATTAAGAGTCAGTTGCTCTACCAACTGAGCTAAAGGTGCGTGCTTTTATTACTTTAAAGATAATAACATAATAGGCGGAGTTTTGGCAAGCGTTTAGCGCAAAAAAACAAGTATTTTTGTGATGTCTGCGGCACGAAAAACAAGTATGAGATTTCTCCGCTTCGGTCGGAATGACATATTATATCGACCCTCGTCGCGCGCTAAAACAAATTTTCTTCTTGTTTTGAAGCGGAGATTGCATTATAATGTAAATAATAAAAAAAATCAGAGAGGGCAGAATGAAAAAATTCCTAAAAAAGCTCAACGACTTTTCTAGAAACGAAATAGTATGTATGCTGGCGCTTGTGGCATCACTCAGTTATGCGATGTATTATATCGATATTGAGGACCCGCTCAAATACTCGCTCAGCGAGATAGGCCGCTCAAACTGGGCGCTGTTTATTGTTTGGAGCCTGCTTTCCGGGGTAGCCATTCTGCTGAATGTGCACAGGCTGTATGAACGCACCGGTTATAGCGCAAAGCTTGGCAAGGCATTCTTGTATTCAGGACTGGCTTTTCTCGTGCTTACCTTCCTAAATATGTCGAAGAACCCGATGTACTGGTATTACATACACGTAGCAACGGCAATACTGTTTGCCGTGCTGTCTTTCGGCTCAATAGCGCTTTGCCTCGTCTATATGTCGAATAGGCTGAAAGCGTACCTTTATGTCACCGTCATACTGTTCGCGCTGCTACTAATTGATATTATCTTTCTGATTATTTATAAGCAGATGGCTCTTTTTGAATCCATTCCTTTGGTGCTTTGTTATATTGTACTGTTTTTTACAAACTTTACGCAAACATTTGACCCTAAGGTAAATTTTGGAAAAAAGTAGAAAAATACTAATAATAATTCACAGAATTTGATTATTTATAAATAGAATAGAAATTTATTTGTGTTAAGGCTAAGATTATGGTATCATTTTTACTATGAAAATACGGAGGTATTGTATGAAAAAGATTCTTATTGTATTGTTGGCGCTGGTGCTTGCCGGCTCGTTGTTTACCATGACAGGATGTAAGAAAGACGGCGGCGAGATAATTGTGTTTACAAACGCTTTCTTTGCGCCGTTTGAATATTATGACGGGACCGATATCGTAGGCGTCGACATCGATATTATGAATATGGTCGGCAAAGACATGGGCAAGACAGTGAAGTATGAGAATAAGGACTTCGGCACTTTGATTGACTATGTCTCTGATGGTCAGCTTTGCGATTGTTCCGCCGCCGGCTTTACTATCACAGATGAGAGAGCCGAGAAGGTGAATTTCTCAATGACATATTATACTTCAATACAGTATGTAATAGTGGCAAAAAATGCTATGACCGTTAATACCGCAAATGACGACGCAGAATGCTTCTATTGGTCACAGCTTGCAAACAAAGAAATCGGCGTACAGCTTGATACCACGGGAAATATATATGTTGACGGTGAGATCGAGGGTTGGGAAGAGGATGAGCCCGGTGAATTGACCGGCACGAACGCTACTTGCACTGAGTATGAGGACGCGCAGCTTGCATATGCCGCACTGAAAGCCGGACAAATAGATTGCGTTGTTGTAGACGAGCTTCCCGCGAAGTTCCTTATCAAGAACGATACGACGACATATGAGGCCTATCCGTTATACTACAATGCCGATACAGCAACTCTTGAAGAGTACGGAATTGCCGTAAACAAGAATCAGCCTGAGCTGCTTGCGGCTATCAATAAGGTGCTGCAAGGACTTATTCAAGACGTAGACGACAACAACAATAACGGTATTCAGAGACTTGTTATGAAGCATTTCAACTTAATCGGTTAATTAATAAAAGTTTAACAACATATTTTCTGCTGTTCGGGCAAGAAGGGAAGTCCCTCTTCCCGAATAGCCGAACAAAAGGATTTTCGTGAATTTTTTTGAGAGATTTTTACAGGTTTTTACTGTCGAAAAGTACATGCTTACGATTGCAGAGGGTATCCGAAACTCTATTGTAATTACGGCTTGCGCAGCGGCTATCGGGCTTTTCCTCGGACTTCTGGTCGCCTTTATTAAGATTGCCGCCAAGCATTTTCCGGCAATGAAGGTTCCTGCGGCAATATGCAATGTGTATATCACCGTAGTGCGGGGTACTCCCGTCGCTTTACAGCTATTTATTATGGCTTTCTCGGTGTTTGCTATCCGCGGATTCCCATTAATTATCACGGCAATAATTACTTTCGGTCTAAACTCCGGAGCCTACGTCGCCGAAAACATTCGAGCCGGTATTCAATCCATTGATGTCGGACAAACGGAAGCAGGGCGCTCTCTCGGCTTGGGTTTTGGCACTACGATGGGCAGGGTGGTTATACCGCAGGCAATAAGAAATGTCATTCCGGCAATTGGCAACGAGCTTATAGCGTTACTAAAAGAGACTTCGATTGTATCTATGGTCGGACTTATTGACTTAACTTTCTCGGCCAAAATTGTCGGTTCGGGTCAAAATATGTCGGATTATTTTGCGCCTATGTGCGTTGCCGCTATGTTCTATCTTGCCATGGTATATATTATCGCTACTGTTTTGAAGCTCATCGAAAGGAGGCTTGGGAAAAGTGATAGAAGTTAAGAACCTAACAAAGAAGTTCGGAAAGCTCGAAGTATTGAAGGGCATAGATGAGCATATCGCCAAAGGCGAAAAGGTCGTCGTTATAGGACCTTCGGGCAGCGGCAAATCGACTTTTTTGCGCTGTCTGAACTTGCTTGAAAAGCCTACGGGCGGCAAAATATGGTTCGAGGGTACCGAAATCACCGCAAAGAGTTGCAACATAAACAAAATCCGCCAAAAGATGGGAATGGTTTTTCAACAATTCAATCTGTTTCCACATTTGAATGTATTGGAGAATATAACGCTTGCGCCACGAAAGTTGCTGAAACTCTCAAAAGAGGAAGCCGATGCAAGAGCCGATAAGCTGCTCGAGAGAATCGGGCTTATCGATAAGAAGTACGAATACCCGCGCAAACTGTCAGGCGGACAAAAACAGCGTATTGCCATAATAAGAGCGCTTGCAATGCAACCTGATGTAATGTTGTTTGATGAACCGACCTCGGCGCTTGATCCCGAAATGGTCAATGAGGTGCTGGAGCTTATCCGTCAGCTTGCCGAAGAGCAAATGACTATGGTAATAGTAACTCACGAAATGGGTTTTGCCAGAGAAATAGCCACACGCGTGCTTTTTATGGACGACGGCAAGATACTTGAGCAGAATCCGCCAAAGGAGTTTTTCGGAAGTCCTCAGCATCCCAGACTTATTGATTTCCTTTCAAAGGTGCTCTAAACGAGAACGAAAACGCCCAACGAGAAACTAAAAATTGAAATATAACTATAAATAAAAATCCTCCGGCTTGGAGGATTTTTTCAATGTAGTTATGTAGTTTCTTTTTGGTAGGATTAGATTTTGCGCCAAACCTTGGGGTTGAACAGCAGCAGCATAGGGAGTATTTCCAGCCTGCCGACAAGCATATCAAACGCCAGCACCATTGTCGAAAAATTATTAAACATCGTGAAGTTGCCCATAGGACCGATTTCGCCGAAGCCCGGACCGATGTTGTTGATGCATGCAGCCACTCCGGTAAAGCCGTATACAAAGCCGGAGGTGTTATTTCCGAAGGGTAGGGAAATAAGCAATACCGAAAGCACATAGATTATCATAAAAATCGTGAAATAGCTGAGTACGGCGTTATAGATTGCCGAATCCAGGGGCTTGCCCTCGAACTTTACGTTTACTATGGTGCGGGGGGAAATGGAGTGCTTTATTTCGCGGAAACCGGCTTTGAAAAGGATAATAATTCTCGATACTTTGAGACCGCCGCCGGTGGAACCTGCGCAGGCGCCGACAAACATCAATACAAAAAGAATGAGCTGGCACAGCATCGGCCACGTTGTGAAGTCTGTTGTAGAAAATCCCGTGGTGGATACAATCGAAGCAACCTGGAAGAAGGAATGTCTCAGCGTTTCGCCAAAGGTTGCGTATACCGAATTCAGCGCGAGCATAATTGTGATAGCCGTTGCCGATACAAAAACAATGCCCAGAAATACGCGAAGCTCCTCGCTCTTCACGGCTTGCTTGAAGTTGCCGATAAGTATGAGGTAATAAAGGTTGAAATTAATCGAAAACAAAAGCATAAACACGGTAACGACTATGTCTATATAAGGGCTGTTATAACTCCCCACGCTGAGATTCTTGTTTGAGAAGCCGCCCGTGCCGGCTGTGCCGAAAGCGTGAATAAAGCTGTCGAAGAGCGACATTCTGCCTATCAAAAGAAAAATTATTTCAAGTGCGGTCATGGCTATATAAATGCCATAAAGTATTCTCGCAGTGAACTTGAGTTTTGAAACCAGCTTGCCTACCTGCGGTCCGGGGGATTCGGCGCGGAAGAGATGAATGATTTTTGCATCGGTTTTCGGGATTATGGCAATGACAAAAACCAGCACGCCCATACCGCCTATCCAATGGGTGAAGCTGCGCCAGAACAGCAGGCTTTTGGGCAACGCTTCAACATTTGTAAGAATGGATGCGCCTGTGGTAGTGAAGCCGGAAATTGTTTCAAAAAGGCTGTCAAAGAAATTCGGGATATGTCCGCTGATAAAAAAGGGGAGGCTGCCGAAAAGCGACAGCATTATCCATGACAGCGCCACCGTAACAAAGCCTTCGCGCGCCCGAAACTCTCTTTTTTTCGGTTTTTTTATGACGAAAGGCGTACCCAACGCGGCAAGAATGAGGATAGTTATGCCGAACGCCAGCACTGTATCGTCAGAATACGCTATTGAAAGCACGAATGGAATGGACAGCAAAGCCGCTTCGAGCAAAGCGATTTGACCCAGTATATAGCTTGTGATGCGATAATTCATATTCAGCCTTTATGCCAGTACGTCGTTGAGGTCGTCAAGCAACTGGTTGGTGGTGAAAGAATGACTTTGTCTCCCGGTTCGATTGTGGCGTTGCCGCCGGGGGAGATGACGTTGTCGCCGCGAAGTATGCAAGCAATAAGAATGTTCTTTTTGAAACTTATG
>JAQVME010000062.1 GCA_028703745.1 Clostridia bacterium | reverse complement strand
GGCAATAACCAGATCGAGGTTTTATTCCGAACAAGAAAAAGAATCAAATTGCAGAATAAGAGGATAAAAATGAAGATAGTAGAAAGACAGCGCGTAAGAGAACAGAATCCCACGGTCAGAGCGGCGAATTTTTCGGAGGTTTCAGAGGGCTTTGACGAACAGGCTATGCTTATTGAAGCCGAAAGGTGCTTGAATTGCAAAAGCGCGCCATGCAAAAAAGGTTGTCCCGTGGCGGTAAATATCCCCGAATTTATTTCCCAGCTAAAAAAGAACGACCCAATCAAGGCAAACGAAATCATAAAGGGCACCAACACGCTTCCGGCGGTTTGCGGCAGAGTATGCCCGCAAGAGATACAGTGTGAAAAATATTGTGTCAGAAATAATGCAAAAATGGGCGGCGCGGTGGCTATCGGCGCATTGGAGCGTTACGCCGCGGACAGAGCTCTTGAGAAGGACGAAAAAGTCACAAAATCCGACAAGAGCATTGATTGTCGCGTGGCAGTAGTCGGCAGCGGTCCCAGCGGACTGTCCTGCGCGGGAGAGCTTGCCATGAATGGCGCCAAGGTGACGGTTTTTGAAGCGTTCCACAAGGCGGGCGGCGTGCTGGTATACGGCATACCCGAATTTAGACTGCCGAAAAAAATAGTCCAAAAAGAAATAGACAAGCTTAAGGAGCTGGGTGTGGAATTCAAGCTGAATACCGTAATAGGCAAGACCTTCCTCATAAACGAGCTTCTGGAGGAATACGATTTTGTATTTATCGGCAGCGGCGCGGGGCTACCTATGTTTATGAACATCAAAGGAGAGAACCTCAGCGGCGTATCGTCGGCGAACGAATTTCTGACCAGAGCCAATCTCATGAAGGCTTATTTGCCCGGCAGCGCTACGCCGCTTCAAAGGGGCAAAAGAGTTGTCGTTGTGGGTGCCGGCAACGTGGCTATGGACGCTGCCAGAACGGCGCTTCGTCTTGGCTCCGAAAAGGTCTTTGTCGTCTATCGCCGTTCAAGAGACGAGATGCCTGCAAGGCATGAGGAGATAGTCCACGCCGAACAGGAAGGCATAATATTTATGCTGCTCAATAACCCCGTGGAGATTGTCGGAACGGACAGAGTGGAAGGCATAAAATGCATAAAGATGCAGCTTGGAGAGCCTGACGAAGGCGGCAGAAGAAGTCCCGTACCCATACCCGGTTCGGAGTATATAATAGAGTGCGATCAGGTAATAATGAGTCTGGGGACAAGCCCCAATCCGCTCATCAAGAACACGACGGCGGAACTTGAGACCGCCAAAAAAGGTACGCTGGTAGTTGACGAAAACTATCAAACCACAATGGAGAACGTATATGCCGGCGGTGATGCCGTGACGGGCTCCGCAACAGTAATTCTAGCTATGGGCGCAGGCAGAAAGGCCGCGCAGGCAATGCTTGACAAGTTTGCCGGGAGAGGTAAATAATGTTTATTGATGTAGCAACCATATATTGTAAGCCGGGAGACGGCGGCAACGGTTGCGTTAGTTTTCACAGAGAAAAATTTATAATGAGCGGTGGTCCTGACGGCGGCGACGGAGGCAAAGGCGGAAATGTATATTTTCAAGCCGACGAGTCGGTCAACACCTTGCTAAGCTTCCGTTACAATCAGCACTTCAGAGCGGAGAACGGCGATAAGGGACAATCCAACAACATGACGGGCAGAAGCGGTAGCGATTTGGTCATAAAGGTTCCGCGAGGCACGGTAGTAAAGGACGCCGAGACAGAAGGCATTATCGCAGATATATTCACTTTCGGCGAAAAGGTGCTAATTCTCAGGGGCGGCAGGGGCGGCCGCGGCAATGCAAAGTTCTGTACGCCGACAAGAAGAGCTCCGGCTTTCGCAGAAAACGGCGACTCAACCAAAGAGAGAAAAATACGTCTAGAATTAAAAACGATAGCCGATATCGGTCTTATCGGATACCCAAACGTAGGGAAATCCACTTTGCTTTCTGTCGTAAGCGCCGCAAAACCGAAGATAGCGAACTATCCTTTTACTACGCTTTCTCCGAATCTCGGTGTGGTTTCATATTTCGATGACAGCTTCATAGTTGCGGATATTCCCGGACTAATTGAGGGCGCCGCCGAGGGCGTAGGGCTGGGTCATTCCTTTTTGCGCCACGTCGAGAGGGTGCGGCTGCTTGTGCATGTTGTCGACATTTCGGGCAGCGAGGGCAGAGAGCCTTTGCAGGATTATATTACGATCAGGCAGGAATTAAAGAAGTACAGCAAGGATTTGTACGAACTTCCCGAACTTCTAGTAGCCAACAAATGCGACCTGTTCTATGACGAAGCAAAGATAGCAGAGCTTGAGCGGGAGTCAGGGAAGCAAGCCATAAGAATAAGCGCGGCTACCACCAGCGGCGTAAAAGAGCTGATAGGTGTTATGGCGGCGGAGCTAAAGAAGCTTCCTCCTGTCGAGCCAATCAAATTCGTGCCCTTCGAGTACGAGAAAGACGACAAGGAAAGCTACTTCATACAGCGTCAGGATGATACCTACTATGTAACGGGGGGCTTCGTCGAGGAGCTTGCAAAAAAAGTTTATCTTGATGATACAGAGTCTTTCGTATATTTCCAACGCAAAATGCGCGAAAGAGGCATTATTGACGCGCTTCGCGCTAAGGGCGCCAAGGACGGCGACACGGTATGCGTGCTGGACATCGAATTCACTTTAATCGATTAAAAAGGAAGAATATTTATGGATAACAAAGAAAGAAGCAGATTGGGCGGACTTGCCCAGAGCATACAGCCGATTTTTCAAATCGGCAAGAACGGCATTACCGATATCGTAATAAAAGAGCTAAATGACGCGCTTGAGGCTAGAGAGCTGATAAAAATCACCGTGCTAAAAAACAGTGAGCTGGACAGCAAGGAAGTAATGGCAGAGCTTTGCCAAAAGCTGGAGGCCGAGCCTATCAGCGCCATTGGCTTCAAAATAGTCATTTTCAGAAAGAGCCGCAGACCAAAAAAATAGCTTGTTTCAGTGGTTGAACGTCAGTTATTGATTGCAAAGCAAGCTATGCCCATTCCAAAGGATACGCTTGACATAATCAAATAATAAACCGTCAACGGCGAAAAGAAAGCCAGCAGGGCGAGGGTTGTTCCGCTAAAAAGGAAAAGCTTCGCCCTTTTGCGTACAAAAAGGTTGGAGAGGGCGTCTCTGAAGGATATCGAGGCTTTGTTTTTTTTCAAATGAAAGTTCTTTTGCGGCATAGCGTTGTGCGTTACAAGGTATTTGTGAAGTTTTTTTGCAGTGGGAAATATAAAGCCGCCCTCCAAAGAATTGGCGAACAGTATTACGCTTCTCTGATGTATCCTCGCCAATATATATACAGTTTCTATGGCCTTTTCTTTGGCAAAGCGCCATATTTTTGCAACCTCGTCGGCCGATAATGCCGACATTTTGAAATTCGGTGAAACCAGTAACCTTTTGCCGTCCTTGCAGAAAATTATGCAATTGTTCTCAATGACGGCGTTGTAGCTTTCGGGCAGAGTGGCGGCGAGATGTTTGCAAACATCTTCCGCGCCCATAATGGCAAAGGACTGCGACATTTCTGCAACGCTGATATTTTTTTTGTCGGAATAGCGGTTTTTTAAGTGTACAAATACCGTGCGCAACGTGATAAATATCAGCAGGGTGACAAAAACTGCTTCTGCAAAGCTCTTAATAAAATAATTCGTCCATACAAGCAGCAATACGAAAACCGTTATGTTTATGACGTAAATATCGAATTTATTCATAAGTAGATTTTTAACTTTAATCTGTATTTTAACCTATATACATAAACCGTACGGCGGCTTTTGTTTTTGGTTATATAAAAGGTGCATTAAGCATAAATTTTAATAAATACATATTTGGAGGCGTATATGCAAAATTATGATATATACAACGATATTGCGAAAAGAACCGGAGGTGATATATATTTAGGCGTGGTCGGGCCGGTAAGAACGGGCAAGTCCACTTTTATAAAAAAGTTTATGGAGCTCATGGTTTTGGATAAAATAGAGGATAAAAACAAACGCGCGCGCGCCGTTGACGAGCTTCCGCAGTCTGCCGACGGCAAAACCATAATGACAACCGAGCCGAAGTTCGTTCCTAACGAGGCGGTGACGCTGACACTTGACGACGACATAATGGCGAGGGTAAGGCTCATTGACTGCGTGGGCTATCTTATCGATGACGCGATTGGGCATAAAGAAGGTGACAAGGCGCGTATGGTGCGTACTCCGTGGTCGGAAAACGAATTGCCTTTTCAGCAGGCGGCGGAACTTGGCACCAACAAGGTCATAAGGGAACATTCGACTATCGGCATAGTCGTAACCACAGACGGCAGCATAACGGGCATAGGGCGGTCAAAATATATCCTTGCCGAAGAAAGGGTGATAAACGAGCTGAAGGCTATAGGCAAGCCCTTTGCCGTCATTTTGAACACTGTTGACGCTCTGAATGCAGATACAATAAAACTCAAAGAAAGCCTTGAGGACAGGTACGGAGTGCCGGTTATCGCCATAAACGTTGCGACGATGAATAAGGAAGAGCTTGCCATGATTATGGCGAACATCTTGCTGGAATTCCCCTTGCGCAAAATAGATATAAGATTGCCGAAGTGGATGAGAGCGCTGAACTCATCTCACCGCATAATAAAGCAAATACTCGGTATGTTGACAAAGGAGCTTCAAAACGTCAAAAAAATGCGCGACTACAAGCGGCTCAAGGACGTATTTGCAGAATGTGAATGGCTGGAGAGAGAGGCGGAAATAATCGTCGATTCGGCAAGCGGCACGGTAAATATGAACTGCTTCGCGCCGGAGGGCTTGTACTTCAAGGTGCTTAGTGAGGAGTGCGGAAACGACGTGGACGACGACTTTAAGCTGCTTGCCTACGTCAAAAAACTTGCCGGCTCATACAAGGAATATGAAGGAATACGCAAGGCTATGGAGCGGGTGCGCGAGACGGGCTACGGCGTAATCAATCCGGAAATCGAGGATATGCAGCTTGAAGAGCCCGAAGTGCTTCGCAGAGGTCCTCAGTTCGGAATAAAACTCAAAGCCTCGGCGCCGTCGCTGCATATCATTAGAGTCGACGTAGAGACGGAAATAAGCCCGATTATCGGCAGTCAACAGCAGAGCGAAGACCTCGTGAATTATATGCTGGGCGAGTTCGAGAACAATAAAAAGGGCATATGGGAAACCAATATGTTCGGCAAGTCTCTCAACTCGCTGGTCAAGGAGGACTTGACTAACAAACTCAACAATATGCCGGTCGACGCGCAGAATAAGCTACGCAAAACCATGTGCCGCATAGTAAACGAAGGTCGGGGCGGAGTGCTGTGTATACTGTTGTAACATAATAAAAAGAAAAATAATAAAATACAAATATATTAAAGAATAAGGGGCAGCGTTGCCCTTATTCTTTTTGGGGAGAAATATGCTTATCGAAATAGGTTATAACCGCTCAAAAGTAATCGATTACGCCGAGAAATGGGCGTTTAGTCGAAATCCGAGGTATATGGATTTTCAAAATATGGGCGGTGACTGTACGAACTTTGCTTCGCAATGCATTTTTGCCGGATGCGGCGTTATGAATTATGCGCAAACCTTCGGCTGGTATTACATAAACGCCTCAAAAAGGACTGCGTCGTGGACGGGCGTGCCCTTTCTTTACAATTTTCTTGTCGCTAACCGCGGACAGGGACCATATGCCGCGCAGGTTGAAAGGGGGGATATAGACGCCGGCGATATCGTGCAGCTGGGAAACGCTGACGGCTTTTATCATTCTCCTGTGGTGTGCCGGGTGAACGGCGGAGAAATATATGTAGCGGCGCATACCTTTGACGCCTACATGCGGCCGCTTTCGTCGTATTATTACGATGATATTCGATATGTGCATATAGCCGGCGCCAGACAAAATATCTAGAGCCTTTCATATGATTGTATAATGTCGTAGAATTTGGTATAATAATTGACGTATTAAGGAGATTTATGGAAAAGAGAAAAGCCGTTCTCGTATGCGTCACGCAGAACAAAGAAGAGGACATATTAAAGGAGCTTTGGTTGCTTGCAGAAACCGCGGGATATGAGCCTGTCGCGGAAATGGTGCAACGCAAGGACAGACCCGACCATATTTATTATATCGGCACCGGCAAAATCAAGGAACTAAAGGAGCTTGCCGAAAACGTAGAGGCAGATATAATTATTTTTGACAACGATTTGTCGGGGGTACAATTCAAGCACCTCGAGGATTTCCTCGAAATTGACGTTATAGACCGTTCAACAGTCATCCTAGAGATATTCGCATTGCACGCTACGTCGAACGAGGGCAAGTTGCAGGTGGAGCTTGCTAGGAAGAAACACGCATTGCCCCGAACCTTGGGTCAGGGACTGGTACTCTCCAGGCAAGGCGGCGGCGGTGGAGGCGGCGGCGGCGCAAGGCGCGGCGGCGGTGAGCAGCAGCTTGAACTTGACAGGCGGACAATAAGAGAAGAAATCAGAGACCTCGAAGAAAAGATAGAGAAGCTGACCGTCGAAAGGCGTATGAGACGAGAAAAAAGGCAAAAAAACCGTATCAAAGTCGTTTCTATCGTCGGTTATACCAACGCCGGAAAGTCTACGCTAATGAATTATCTCACAAAAGCCGGAGTGCTGGAGGAGGACAAGCTCTTCGCCACGCTTGACCCCGTAAGCCGCAAGCTGTGGCTGGCGCCGAACAAGGAATTTCTTTTGGTGGATACCGTGGGTTTTATATCGCGGCTTCCGCACGAGTTTATCAACGCATTCAGAAGCACTCTTGAGGAGACAAAATTCGCCGACCTCATAATTCACGTGGTGGATTCAGCCTCCGAAAATATGCTGAAGGAATACGACGTTGTCAACGAAGTGCTTGAATCTATCGGCGCCAATGAAGTGCCGACGATAACCGTACTCAACAAGGCTGACAAGAAGCCTGTAGAATTGTTGCCATGCAAAGAAGCATGCTTAATAATCAGCGCAAAAACGGGAGAGGGTATTGTTCAACTCAAACGTATGATAAGTGAAAAACTGTTCGGAGTTGCTCTCGAATGGGAATAATTTCTTAGGAAAAATAATGTAATTACCTTTTTGAAAATCGTAATTCTTTATATATAGCGTTATTTCCCAAATAATAATAACGCTATGTTATTACGAAAGAGGACAAAATCTTTTATATTGATGCTATATGTTTGTATTTCAACCTTGTTTTTTTCGGGTTGCGACAGCGAATTTTTCACGGAACTGAGATTGAACGCGCGGCAGATTAAT
>JAQVME010000061.1 GCA_028703745.1 Clostridia bacterium | reverse complement strand
CGTCATCACGAAGAGTAACTGTCTCAATTTTTATATTATAAAAAGCGTAAGCGGCTACTATTTGACTTTGCGTAAGCTCAGCCTCGACGAAGCTTGACGGAATATAATAAATGATAGCAGAGCCGTCTACATTAGATACGCCATAAGAGCCTGCAAACGCCGTATTTCCAAAGAGCTTGTGAGCAGTGTCCGCTCCGGGGAAAATTATTTCTGTGACGTAACTTTCGGCAAGTATAGCATGATATTCCTTCATCAGCCTCGCGCTGGCTATCAGCGCATTTTTGAACGGGGCATCGCCGATAGTCTTTAATCCGGAAGGAATAAGTAGGTCGAAGAAACCGCAACCGGTGAATGCGCTCTCGCCGAGAACCTCGAGACTCTGCGGCAGGCTCAATGAATCAAGAGCTGTGCAATTCTCGAACGCAAAAGCTCCGATTTCATTCAGAGATTCGGCGAAAGCTATGGCGCTTAGTGATGCGCAATTCGAGAAGGCGTATTGTTTTATGTCGGACAGTAGCGCCATTGCAGGCAAGCTGACTTCTTCAAGCGCGCCGCAGTTTTTGAAGGCGCCATCTCCGATAACTCGCAAGCTCGAGGGAAGATTTACCCTAACAAGGTTGCCGCTTCCTGCGAACGCTTCGTCTGTCAAAGTGATTGTGCCTGCCGGAATGTCTAATGTATAGTTTTCGGGCATATCTCCGGCAAATTCATACGCGACCCTGCCTATCATTATTACGCCGCTTTGTCCAAGGACGAAGTTTTCGTACCATATACAGTCCTCAAACGCATCTTTTCCGATACTGGTAAGCTGGCTGAAGTTATTGAAGAACAGTATGCCTCTGTAACCCGAAAACGCCCTTTCGCCAATAGTAGTGATACCTTCATATAAAGTCACGTTTTCGATACCATGCAGACCGTGGAGTACGTTTGCGGCGACTTCAGTGTTATATAGCGTAATACTATATAATAGGTTTGGAATATAATAAGTTTGATTTTTGTAACTAACCGTATAGGTATTGTCATAATACGTTTTGCTAAATAACTGAGCCACTACTCCTGTACCGTTAAAGAACAGCTGTTTCAAACCGGGCGCGGACAAGGCGCCGGGAACAAAGCTTTTCATTGTGATAATTTCAAAATCGTAGCAGCCCTCAAAGGCGCTTATTCCTATTGCCGTTAAAGACGACGGCAATACAATTTCGGTTAACCCGCTGTTTTTGAAGGCATAATCTCCGATTTGCGTCAGTTCTTCGTCGAGATTTATTTCGTTGACTAAAGACAAACCGTAGAAAGTATATGCTTTTATGACCTCTGCGCCAACGACGTTTATGGTTTTCAAAGATCTCGGCACATAGAAATTCTGTCCGTTATAGTATACGGGCGAAAGTAATTCTTCATCTGGCAAGTTGCCAAACAATTTCATTACTTCAATCCCGCCGTCGTAGGTCAAGGTTCTGAGATTTTTGACACCGTTTAACAAAGCCGGCTGAGTTATGAATATAGACAGGGTTTCTAGCATATCGCAACCGTTGAAGATATCTGCTCCGACAGACTCCAGATTTTCGGACAAGGTATACGAAGTCAAAGCGCTGCGTTCGAACGCTCCGTTGCCTATTCTGAGAAGACCCGACGGACGGCTAAGCCCGTCAAGCGCAAGGCAGTCTTGGAATGCGTAATCGCCTATTGTTACTACTGTGGAGGGCAGAGACAGCGTAGAAAGCGCGTTACAATTGGCGAACATATAAGGCGGTATAGCTCTTATTGTTGACTGCTCGTCAAAAATTACTTCATAGAGACCCACGCAATCCTTTAAGACGAAATTGTCGAGTTCGTTTACGCTTAAAGGAAATTCTATACTTTGAAGCTTATTTTTTCCGACAAAAATATCCTTAACCGCGGAGGTGGTCCCGGAAAGCAATTTCAGCGAGAAATTGTCAGGCATCGCACCCTTGAAGGCATAAGCTATATTTCTCAAATAGACCATTCCGCCGTCAGCATGGTTTTCATACCATGCGGTTTTGCTAAAAGCCTCCGCGCCCACATAATCTATAACCTCCGGCAAATTGAAAGCCGCAAGGCTTTGACAATTTTGGAAAGCGCGTTCGTTGAAAATGGTGACATTATCCAAATTGATTTCCGAGAGTGCAGTGCAACCCTTAAAGGCGGCTACTGAAATAGCGGAGGTGTCTCCGGAAAGTACGGCTTTTGTTACGTTTTTGCAATTCTCAAGCACGTTCGGCACGGGTGTTTGCCAAAAAGATATTTCTGTAAGTGAAGCGGGTATTGAAAAAGAAGAGCCGCCCTGCGCCGCCGAATAACCGCCTGACACGTTTGCAAACAGTCTGCCCACTACCTTGCCGCCCGAATACGTCAGCTTCTCAAGACTACTGCAATATGACAACAAATCGTCAAGCGGGGCGCAATATAGCAACGCTTCTGTAATGGCGGTATTGTAGAACAATGCCTCGCCTACAGAGGTTAGAGACATGGGCAAAGTAATTTTTCTTAATACCCCGTTGTTGGCAAAAGCATAATCGGAGACTGCCGCTATGCCGCTTGCTACCGAATATTCCTGCTCCGTAGCAAATGGCAGGTAATAAACAAGTGTATTTCCGTTGCGAATTACCGCGCCGCCCGAAACTGCAAGGTTGACGTTTTCGGCGTCTACGGTAAACTCAGAAAGGTTACTGAACCCATGGAAGGACGT
The DNA here is from genome assembly GCA_028703745.1 of Clostridia bacterium. Lineage (GTDB taxonomy): Bacteria > Bacillota > Clostridia > Christensenellales > DTU072 > DTU072. Next base: position 4,672 of record JAQVME010000061.1, on the reverse strand, counting down.
CGCAAGTATATTTGTAACGCTCATCGGTAGAGTAATGCCCGTAAGTGTATTACATTCGCCGAGCGCGGCGGTCAATACTCCGATAGTGTTCGAGAAGCCGAGCTTGACCAGCTGCGGCATATCGCCGAAGTAATACGAAATGGCTTTATTTGACGGCAACGTAAACTCGCTGACAGAGGTACTCCCCTCGAAAGCCAGCAGCGCTACATAGTCAAGAGTTTCCGCCACGAAGGTCTCAAGCCATTGGCAGGAGCCGAAGGCGCCGAAGGCAATTTCGGCTACAGATTGCGCCGTAAATGAAGTGATACTGCTGTTTTTGAAGGCGTTTTGCGCCACTTCTTCTACATCGCCGCAATGCACCGTTCCGACAAAAGCGCAATTCTCGAAAGCCGACTCGCCAACATAAGTCAACAACGGCATATCAAAGTCCTGAGTGTCTGCGTATGCGCAGTCATAGAAGGCAAAATCACCGATATACGAAATATTGCCGAACCCTCCGAAAAGGAGAGAAAGGTCGGTGCGACCGTAGAAGGCGTACTTCCCGATAATCTCAAGCCCTGCGGGCAGTTCTATAGCAGTTAAATAAGCGTTTTCGGCGAATACAGAAGGATATATCTCCGTTACCGTACCTTTTATTATATAATAATTGTCGGTCTTGGTGCCCGGATAGTATTTAAGCGCCTCGCCGTCTTTCGTATACAGCACGTTGTCCTCGGTTTCGTAATACGCGTTCAAGGCATCTACATAGACTTGATAGAGCATAGAGCAGCCCGAAAAGATATCTTGTCCCAGCGCGCTGACCGTGGATGGTATAGAAATAGCGGAGAGTATATTACAACCGCTGAAGGCTCTGTCTCCGATGTTGCCCACGCCTTCGGGTATAGTTATACCAGCAAGCGCCGAGCAACCTTCAAAGGCGCTCTCGCCTATGCTCGAGACCGTAGAGGGTATGGCTATTGCCTCAAGCGTGCGAATACCGTAGAATGACCTACTGATTATTGTTTGCGCCGAGGCTAGGCTTATACTTGTCAAAGTATCGGGCAAGCAGTAATTTTGACTGCCGACAGCTACAGTATAGTTTCCGCCTGTAGCGCCGAACAGCTTTGCTACAATTATTTTTCCGTTTGTGGTAAGACTATGGAGCGCTGCTCCGTCAAGTATAGACTGCCCTATCGAGCCGTTTTCGGTAGAAAGAGTGCCGTTGTCAAAAACAAAGGAAACAAGGCTCTGACATCCAGAAAAAGCGCCGTCACCCACTTGCTCGACATTGTTGCCAACAACAAAGCTCTCTAATCCGGAATTTTTGAAGGCGCTTGTGCTTATTGAGGTCAAACCTTGCGTATTGATTATTTCGGTAACGCCTATGCAGTCTTTGAACGCATTTTGCGCAATAACCGCTACTTTCGAAGAAAGTTTTATGCTTGAAAGCGATGACGGCACATAATACGCGCCATCCTGTATAACTTGATAACTGCCGGCATAAGATGTTGTACCAAAAAGCCTGCCAAGAGTTAGCGAACCGTGGAAAGAAAGTCCTTTCAGCGAGTTGCAACCTGCGAAAGCGCCGTCAAGCGCCGTAACAAGGTTGTCGGCATAAAGGTATTCCAGCGCTTTGTTATTTAGAAAAGCTCTTTCCCTAATTTCAGTAAGAGCGTTAAGACTTGTATAATGGTATACGGCTTTCTCGCAATTCGCGAACGCCTCTGCCGCAATTTTTTGAAGATTTGTCGGCAGATAAATGTCTTCCGCCCCCGAACAATTATTAAAAGCGCCGGCGCGTATTTCCAAAATATTCTGCAGAATAATGGTTTTTATACCGGTCGCGCCGTAAAGCGTGTTTTCCGCCACGTACATACCGTCGGCAATAGTAACCTCCGTCAGCGAAGACGGCACGTAATGAAAATTGCCGCCGATATTAACTGCATAGGTGCCGGGGAAGGAGGTATTGCCGAAAAGCTTGTTCAATGTGGTTTCCGTGGTTATTTTTAGCGCGGCAAGAGAGACGCAGCCGCGAAGCACGGCGTTTCCGATTGATGTGCCTTTAGCCGGCAGGTTTATGCTTGTAAGCGCCTGGCAACCTGCAAAAGCTCCGTCACCTATCGTATTCACGGAATCAGGCAAAACGATGCTCAACAAAGAAGTGCAATTATTGAAGGCGTTGCGACCGATGACAGATACGCCATCCGCCACCTCGATGTGTTTAATAATGGACTTATTGCTGAAGGCGCTGTCGGCAATGCCTGTGACTGCCACGCCGTTAAGACTTGATGGAATGACAAGACTTTCGGGGGCGCTGCCGCCGAATCCGGTTATCATGCCTGCGTTCATAGTGAACTGTGTTGCCCACATAGCCGTCAGCGTAACATCCGTCGTCTTATCCCAGCTTCTCAAGGCATTACCCAGCGCGTCTGCATATCTCACACCGTCCGCATCCGCCCAGCCGATAAACACCTGCCCTAACAGAATTGCCACCGGAAGTATAAAACCGCTGTTACCAAAAGAAATATTTATTTTTATAAAAGGAAGTAATCCGATAAGACCCAGCCCTGCGTCAAGCATAACCTCGGTTTCTATAGCAACAAGCTCCGCGCACAGCACAACATCTCCCGTGTTCCCGTCGGGAATAGAGGAGACCTCGACCTTGTCCCCGTCCCCTTGCCTATACCATTTTATAAAGGTGTAACCGTTTATTATCACCGGCAAAAGCGTTATTTCGCCGTCTGACGCGGTATAAGAAGATGGGTTTTGGTTGTCGAAAACATCGCTTCCTATCACATAGATTATGTCGTATACGTCCACAGTCCATTTTGCATAGAGCACAAGATCCTCGGCAGGCATAGCGCCGAAGGAATACCTGTCCGTCAATTCTTCATCAGTGTACCAGCCATCCAGACTGAACCCTTCATAATGCGGCTCGCCGGGAGGTGAAACCTGCGTTGCGAATAGTTGGGTGAGCGGCGGCACAACACTCCCTCCGTTTGAAACAAAGCTGATCGTCGCTTCCACAGCTTGCCATTTTGGATAAAGGTGTATATTGCCGCTTGTACCGACGGCAAAGCCTGTCAAGACACCGCCCGAAAAATCATTCCCACCGTACCATCCGCAAAAACCGTAGCCGTATTTTGTTATATCATACAGAGTTACCGCCTGTTCGATTGTATAAGTAGAAACATTGAGGGGGTTGTTGGTCACTCCGTTTAGATTATAAAAAATCCTGTACTCGACTGCCGTCCACTTTGCGTATACGGTGATGTCAATGGCAGGCACGGTAAAAAGGTTGTATCTTTGCGTATAACTCTCATCGTACCAGCCGTCGAATATATAATGCTCTTTCCCCGTCGTTCTTTGCGACGAGGTTATCGAAGAGTTGTATTCTGCGGTAATTGAAGAAAGCTCTTCTCCGCCCAAAGAATTGAAATTTACGGTGTAGCTGTTTATTTGCCACCAAGCGGTAAGTGTAATGTCGGACAGATTTTGCTTGTCGATAACAAGCTGCGTTACAGGGGCGCCGTCCCTTATCCAGCCAACAAAAGTATAGCCGCTCCTTTGAGCGATGTCCAAATCAAAGCTTTCGTCTTCGACGGAATAATTCAGCATATTGCCGTGAGTATAACCGTTGACGTAAGTAATATTGTAATTTATGAGTTGCCACTTTGCATAAAGCGTGGCGCTCCGAGCGGGTATCTTCAAGGTGTTCAACCTCTGCGTATACTCCTCATCAAAGTACCAGCCGGCGAAGTTGTAGCCCGTACGCGCGACTTCCGCATCAAAAGGTTGCTCAAAGGCTGCAGTTATATCACTCAGCGGCGACGAGTATGTGACAAAACTCAACGTATAGCTGTTTATTTGCCATTTTGCATAAATCGTTTTATTTCCCGAATCACCTTGTGTCAATCCTGTAAGCTGAGTCTCGCAGTTGTTTACGAAGTGGTACCAATACAAGAAACTAAAGCCCATTCTTTCAGGCGCACCGAGGACGATGTTCTGCGTCTTCAAAAGCTCGAAATCGTATGAATTCGGATTTGATTCGGCGTTGATTCCGCCGGATAATACGTATTGTATGGAATATGTAATGGGACGCCAACCGACGTATAACGTCAAATCGTTTGAAGGCATTCTGCCCAAAGCGTAGGGTACGGTCTTCGCTTCGTCGGTATAATAGCCAGCTATTGAATAGCCCGCTCTTTCGGGTCTTAACGTAATAAAATCATTGTAAAGCATCTGATGCTCGGTATATAGATCTCCGTCAATTACAAAAGTGACTTTATACTGCTTTCTGCTCCATTTTGCATAGAGTGTCAGTGCGCGGTCGGGCATATTTGCATAAGAAAACGCCGTTTGAAGGTAATAATCTTGATACCAGCCTTCGAAATTATAGCCTTGTCTGGTGGTAACGGGAAGAGAGGATAGCTCGTCGCCGAAAGCATAAGTAAGCGCGGCGACAGTATCGCCACCGTTTGGCACGAAATTGATTATGTAATCAGACAGCGCCCATTTTGCGTACAGCAGCGTGTCGGTAGCCGGCACTCTGGTGACAGGCTCACCGGAAAGCTCGGCATTATCGTACCAATTTAGGAAGGTATGCCCTTCTTTTGACGGTACTGCGTCAATAAGCGTGTTGAATTGCTGAAGCAACGGAGAATGTTTCAAACCGCCGTTGGTTTCGAACGAA
>JAQVME010000060.1 GCA_028703745.1 Clostridia bacterium | reverse complement strand
TCAGTGCCTCGGGGATAAGGTAGCCGTCTACTTCGTAGAAGCCGTCAACGGCGGCGCCGCTTGACTCTCCGAACAGCAGCTTTACGGCTGAAAGACTTGACGGCGCGGTAAGGGTTTGTAGTAATTTACAATTTTCGAAGACACCGGCTCCAAGTTCTTTGAGCGCAGGAGCGTTGAATGTCGTCAACTTAACAGCATTGAAGAATGCCATTGAGCGGACGGTCTCCAGCTTGGCAAGGCTGGCAAATTCAAAAACTGCTTTGGGAAGGTCTTTGAACGCGCCCTCACCGATATACTTTAGGGAATTGTCCGCATTAAGGGTTATTGAAACGAGATTTGAGCAACCGGCGAAGGCATAATCGTCGATTATTTCCACGCTATCGGGAATACTCACCGATTGAAGAGCAGTACAATAATAGAAGGCGAACGCGTCAATATGTTTTATGGCGCCATAGAAATACACGTTACGAATTTTTGTGCCTTGGAACGTAAACGCAATCAATAGCGCGTTGCCAAAATAATGCACGGTCGCAAGAGTTTCGGGCACATAATAGTCGATACCGTCATAGTTCACAATATAACAATACTGGGCGTACTCTTTGCCAAACAACTCCGCCAGAACAAAATCGGAGGACATTGGCACAGTAGTGATATTGCTACAGCCCGCCAAAGCGCCCTTTCCTATGTATTCAAACTGCGAGTCGGAATTGAAATTTAGAGTGACAAGCTGATTGCAGTTATAAAAAGCGCCTTTAAATGAGAAGTTGTCATCAACGTATTCCCCGCCGATAAACCTGACGGTAGACGGCAATGTCATACTAGTAAGCGCCGTCTGATTAGCAAATGCTTGCGGCGAAACGCTAACAGTTCCGGCACGAATATTTATGTTCGATTGAAGTGTGCCTATAACGGTGTACAGTACCTTGCCAAAATATATTATAGAGTTCTCTACTCCCTGTATTTCATTGATGTACCACGGCGTTTCGTGGAAGGCGTCCGCGCCTATTGTAAGTATGCCGTCTTCATAAAAGTCGAAGCCGGAAAGTTGCAAGCAGGCAGAAAAAGCTGCGTTGCCGATATGTTTTACGCCAGAAGGCAAGCTCACAGTCTCAATTGAGGACCCTGAGAATGCGCCGTTACCTATATCAATAAGGCGGCTGCCCTCTTCAAAATCTATTGAGAATATCGTCTGCGCGGAAAAAGCATAATCACCGATTGAAGTCACGCTTTGGGGCACAGTCACACTCTTAATTCCCTCAACGGCAAAGCCCCTCGCCGCCACCCTCTCTACTACGTAGTTATTAAAGACGCTGGGGATAATTATATCTTCAGGCAAGGTCATTTCTGTATTCGCAGAAATAGACTTGCTTACGACATTGAAAAGGAAATAAGACTCATTCGTAGAAACGTTTCTGTTGTCGACTATCCAGTCGGCATAAATAGTTGCATTGCTTGTTACCGTAAAAGGAAAAGTCACCGGCGACATAAACTCTTCGTCGCTGTACCAGCCGTTAAACTTGTAGCCTTGCCTTGCGTATTCCGAAAGTCTTTCTATAATGCTACCAAAGGGTCTGTTCATAGAGGTGTTAAATTCGGGAATTTGTGTTTCTATATTGATAGCATAAAGCAATTCGCTCCATTTTGCGTAGAGCTTTAGGTTTTGGGCGGGGATTGACGAAAGCTCGTATGCGTGCTGAAACGAAGCGTCGGTATACCAGCCGTCAAAATGCTGTCCGTCCTTGAATGTAGCGACACTTACGGGGGTCTTATAAGGCGCCGTTAAGTTGTTTATTGCAGAGCCTCCGTTGGTTTCGAAGGTTATGGTATATGTATTCTTTGTGTATGAAGCAAGCACCTCCAAATCAGATGTTACTGATGGAAAGCTTGTTATGCTCCAAACCCCTGAATAGCCCTCTTTGGTGGGTACGGCGGGTATTGCGGTAAGCGTGCTGCCATAATTTACATTTTTTGTTTCTATGGTTCTAATAACGTTGTTTGCGTCTTGAGCCTTAAAATAAACCTTAAAGATTCTTGGGGTGTAAACGGCGTTTACTATGATGTTTTCGGTAATTTTTGAGAAGGACTTGACATCCCATTCTGCCTTATGTCCGGTCTTTGCGGGAACTTGAGGCGGCGCGATGCCCTCGCCTGATTTTACGGTTGCGGTATGTATGGTTTCTCCGTCCACCTTGAATACAACGGTAAAGCTTTCGGTATTCTTGTTGCAGGCGGTAAGTGAAATAATCAATAAAACCAAAATCAGAAGTATAATGCAGGTCTTTAATCCGGGTTTCATAGCGTCTCCTCATATATCTAAAAGTAAATCTATACTATTAAGTCATAATACTTTATCTTAAAGTATACAATAAAAGAAGCACTATTGCAACGCTTAAAAAAAATTTAATATAAGTAAAAAAAATAATAAAAGGAAAAATATTTTAAGTAAATGAAAAAATCCAAGCATTCGCCTGAATTTTTTACATGATCTATGATAATAGTGTTAGGTACGGTTATTCCTCGTCGCCCGTTTCCATTTCGCTCATAAACAGTTCGAATACTTCTTGAAGCAGCTTTTCGTCTTTTATTGGAATAAAGATCTCCTCGCCCTCTTCGTTTTCGCCCAGCTCGAATATGATTATTTCGCCCTCTTCATACTCTTCGTTAAGCTCCACCGGCTCAAGATAAATGTACCACTTATCTTTGTAGTCAAGTTCTGCGAGGACATAGAAGTCGGTATCCTTGCCGTCATCGTCGGTCAAGGTGACAACCTCGTCTTCCTCAATCATTTCTACATCGTTTTCATCATTCGTTACATCATTGATTACATCATTCTTTTCATCTTTCATTTTGTTTTTGCTCCTTGTATTTATTTTGTCGAGGTAGCTTTGAAGTATTATCGACGCGGCTACCTTGTCTATCACAGTTTTTCTTTTATCGCGGCGCATTCCGCTCTCTATCAAAGCCTTCTCGGCGGACACGGTGGACAGCCTTTCATCTTGATATAATACATCTATGCCGACGTATTTCTTGAACTTTTCGCCGAACTCTCTGACTATTTCTACTCTTCTGCCCTCTGTACCGTCCATATTGAGCGGCAATCCGATAATAATTTCGTCGCACTGTCTTTCTTTGACTACAGATGCAAGATATTTCATATCTTTGTCAAGACTTTTTGTGCGTGTAAAGGTTTCGTAGCCGCTTGCTATAATGCCTGTCGGGTCGCTCGTCGCGATGCCTATCCTGACGTCGCCGACGTCGAATGCTATTTTGCGCATATCAGCCCTCCACTCTGTCAAGCAGCTCTTGCGGGTTATCAAACAGCTTTTTGTAGCCGACTATCACAAGCAACGTATTGGCAAGTAAGCTGATGCAGCAAAACAGCACGTACGACCAAAGCAGATTTATTGCCTCCTGCATACTCAGTAGCATACCCATAACCATATAAGAAATACCCACTCCCGCAGCCGTCAGCATGGGCTTCAGCGCCCTTTTGTTGTTTTTTGTCAGCTCGTTGGCGTTCAGCCATTTCAAATTCGGATTCTTGAGGTCGTTGTATAATCCCAGACAATTTATGCCGAAACCGCAACTCAGAGTAACGAGCGCAATGATAAGCACTTGCACTATATTGTTGCCGGGAGTAATGACGAAGTATACCACAGAAACGAGAACAACCGTAAGAGCATTCATCATCGTGGCTACAAGCAGCTTTATTTTTACCAGCATTGCGGCAGAAAGAGGCAAGGCCTTGAGCGTAAAAAGGTTCTGTCCCTCCCGGGAAAAGCCTACCATGGCAACCTGATTTGTTGCGCCTACCATAAGCGAAACAAAATACGATACAAAGCCAATGGAATAAAGTTGCGCTCTGGCGGCGTTATCGACTATGTTCATCGAGCCCGATTTTGACATAAATATTAATATTATAGGACCCAGAATAACGCCCATAAGAGAATTAACCAGCATCATCGGGGTATTTGCTAAGGTCTTTATCTCTTTGCGTATAAGCGAGTATTTAAGCCCGGCTGAGGTATAAACAAGTTCTTTTTTTGCCCTATTCGCGTCGCGTTTGCCATCGCCCTCAATTATTACGGAAATGCCTTTTTTATAAAAGATTGAGGATAGCATAATATTCACCGCCATAAGCACAATTATGCCGGCAACATAAACAAGCATATTAAGCGCCACACTCCTACCGAGCATTGCGTCGATAAACGGCTTGTTAAATACGGTAATTTTTTGCGCGTTGTTAAGCAATGCTGCAAGCTGAGGAGACAATGCAATGACACCGTTCTGCATATTTTGCGACATATTTGCAAAGCTGCCGATTAATCCGAAATAAACCGACATTACAAGAACAATTATTATGCCAACGGCAATAGCGTTACTGAGTGTGCGTTTGCGTATAAGCGCCATGACGTACATAAGCGGCAAAGAAATCAAACTTATTAATAGCAGCGGCACTGCCGGGAAGATAAAAACGCCCAACAATTCGGTTATAAAAAATACTGCGTTCAGTTTTATGCCGCTGACAATACACACAACGCCGTAAGTAGTTACCGTAGGTATCATTACGAGCGCGCCTATTACGAACTCGGCGATATAGGACATGGCGAACTTCGCCATAAATACCGCTTTGGAACTTACGGGAAGTGAGGCAAGAAGCTGATTGTCTTTGGAAAAGTATAAATAACTCATTGAGGCGAACGCTCCGAGAAAGAGGACGGCGAACTGTGACATTCCCACAAACATATACAGCAGCTTTTCGTGCTGTCCGCCGGCAATTGCCGAGCGTGTAAGAATTGCCGTAAAAAACACAAAATAAGAAAGCAGCGTGACAAGTCCGAACGCTATAAGTATCATAGAGGCTATTTTTTGCGCCTTCTTTTCGCCCAAACCCTTTGTCTTTTTCAAATTATTCCTGAAAATCGTCAGGAAAACGCTTTTGAATTGTCTATAGGTTGTCATGGTCGGCCCCACTGTTTTTTGTCAAATTTAGGAACAGTTCCTCAAGGCTCATATCAGCTCTTTTTTCTTTGAGCTCCTTCATATCACAAATAGTGATAAGTTTTCCCTTGTCGATAATGGCTACTTTTGTGCAGACCTTCTGCACGACTTCCAGCACGTGCGACGAAAAGAACACAACGTTGCCTGCGGAGGCATGCTCCGCCATGAGTTGTTTAAGGTTGTACGACGCCTGCGGGTCAAGCCCCGTCATTGGTTCGTCAAGCACCCAAACCTTAGGCTCGTGTACCAGCGCGGATATGAGGCTGATTTTTTGCTTCATACCGTGGGAATATGAGGAAATCTTGTTATTGAGATTGCCGTGCATTTCAAAAAGCCTGGAATACTTTTCTATTCTTTGTTTGCGCTCGTCAACGGGTACCTCAAACACATCTGCGATGAAGCTGATGTATTCAATACCCGTCAACCCTTCGTAAATAATATGCTCGTCGGGCACATAACCGATATTCATCTTTGCTTTTACGGGTTCGTCTTTTATGTTGATGCCGCAAATCTTTATGTTTCCCTGTGAAAAGGGCAAAATGCCCGTGAGGCATTTTATGGTGGTGGACTTTCCCGCTCCGTTGGGACCGAGAAAGCCAAAAATCTCTCCGCCTTCGACGTTTAACGATATATTGTCTACGGCTTTGATTTTGTTATTGTTATATTCTTTTACTAAACCGGTAATTTCTATCATATATTCTCCTACAATGAATTTCGGGCGCAATTCTTCTGCCCCCGAAATTCAGATTAATATTTTATTAATAATTTTTTACCAGGACTTCGAAATATGCCATAGGATGGTCGCACACGTCGCAAATGTCGGGAGCCTTGTCACCGTAGACGCGGTTGCCGCAGTTCCTGCATTCCCACACTACTTTCTCGGGTTTGGAAAACACTACGCCGTTCTTGATGTTTGCGAGTAGCGCATTATACCTTTCTTCGTGGGTTTTTTCGATGGCAGCCACACCGTCGAAAAGCTTTGCCAAATCTTCAAAGCCCTCTTCGCGCGCTTCCTTAGCGAACTCTGCGTACATTTCTGTCCATTCATAGTTTTCGCCTGCGGCGGCAGAAATAAGGTTCTCTATCGTCGTTCCTATGCCGTTCAATTTCTTAAACCAAATCTTGGCATGCTCCTTCTCGTTGCCGGCGGTCTCAGTGAAATATGCCGCTATCTGCTCGTAGCCGTCTTTTTTGGCTTTTGAAGCAAAGTAGTCGTACTTATTACGCGCCTGGCTCTCTCCGGCAAAAGCTGTCCAAAGGTTTCTTTCGGTTTTTGTTCCTGTAAGATTTTTTAACATAATTATTTCTCCTTCTTGAATTTTTTTATTTCTAAGTTCTTTTCCATGCCGTTCTTTGACGGACGGTAAAATATTCTGTCTTTTATGCTATCGGGCAAATACTGTTGCTCGACGTATCCGCCGTAATCGTGGGGATACTTGTAGCCGCTTATCTTGTCGGACTTGTAATTGGTGTCGCGAAGATAAACAGGCACAACGTCGTGAGCTTCCTTCGAGGTCTCGTCTGCGGCCTGAAGCGCCATTACCACGCTATTCGACTTCGGCGCATTGCAGACATAAATTATCGCTTCGGACATTGGCAGTCTGCCTTCGGGCAATCCCATTTTTTCATAAGCTGTCAGCGCGCTTACGGAAAGTAAAAGCGCATTGGGGTCGGCAAGTCCCACGTCCTCGGCGGAATGAGCTATGAGCCGTCGCAGTATAAGCAAGGGGTCACAGCCGGCGTTTATGAGCCGCATAGCGTAATATAGCGCGGCATCAGCGTCACTTCCGCGCAAACTCTTGCAAAAGGCGCTCAGCATATCGTAATAAATGCTTTCGTCTATACTCAAAGGCGGTTTTTGAATGGATTGCGACATGATTTCTTTAGTAACGTGCAGCATTCCTGCCTTGTCGGGGTCGGTTGTCAATACGGCAAGCTCAAGCGCGTTGTAAGCAACGCGTAAATCGCCCTTCGACGCATATATGAGGTGCTTCAATGCCGCCTCATCAAGCGTGATGCCGTACATTCCCAAACCGTTCTGTTTGTCGTTTAGCGCTCTTTCGACGGCTATGCGTATATCTCTGTCAGCAAGCGGCAAGAACTCAAATACCCTGCAACGGCTGACTATCGCCTTTGTCATGCTGACATACGGGTTCTCCGTGGTGCTGCCGATAAATATTATCTCTCCTTTCTCTATAGCGGAAAGCATGCTGTCCGACTGCGCCTTGTTCCACCTGTGGCACTCGTCAAGTAGAAGATATGTCCGTTTGCCGTACAGTGAAAGCAAGCTGCGAGCTTCCTCGATGACTTTCTTTGCGTCGGCAACACCGCTAGAAACGGCATTGAGATAGACATAGTTGGAATTTGTGGTTTGTGCAATAACGTTGG
>JAQVME010000059.1 GCA_028703745.1 Clostridia bacterium | reverse complement strand
AGACTGTCCAATACGTGAACCCGAGAGAAAGAGCTATTTCCTTAATTTTTTCGTAACCCTCGCCCAGTCTGACGAGTTTGTGCGCGTCCGAACCGAAAGTACCGTTTTGTCCGCCAAGCTCGCGGTATCTCTTCAGCACGCTGACATTCGGCATGCTGTCGTCAAAGCGAATGTTCGAATTTATTTCCAAGGTCTTGTCCTTCTCTATTATGCCTTTTAGTATGCTGTCGAGAATGTCGGCAAAATCACCGTATTCGACAATCTTCTTGTCATAGACGGAATTCTTGGAGATATACCCTATATGCCCTACGGTAGAATAGGGATAAGGCGCAGACACGCTCGCCAGCACACCCAGCAGATACTTGCCGTAGCTTTCCTTTCTTTCCGCGCCCTCGAAAAAAGCCGGGAAGTATACATCGTGCGTGTCAATACTGTGCACGGAATTTATGATATAATCGAACCTTTCGAAGGGTATGCTTTTTTTGTACCTTTCAACAGCTTTCGGGTGAAAGCCCAGTTCCAGCCCTACGGCAAAGTCTATGCCGACGGTCTCGCGCTGTACTCTTTCTATTTCGTTCAGATAGCCTTGCAAGTCCAACTGACGAACTACGCCGTACCCCGGCAAATCCAAATAGTCATAGTCACAATGATCAGTCACCGCAAGATAGGTTATTCCCTTTTCTTTGGCTGCCGATACGACCTCGGATATTTTGTGAAAGCCGTCGTGGGAAAAAGCCGAATGTGTGTGCGTATCAATCATAATAAATTACATCTGCGCGGGCGAGAATATACCCAGCAGACGCAGTCCCTCCTCAATCACGGTGTGCACGCTGCTTACCAGCATGGCTCTCGCCTTCTTTTGCGGCGCCTCCACGTCCATTATTCTGTGCGCATAATAGAATCTGTTGAACGCCTGACATAGCCCTACAAGATAACGGCTGACATAACACGGCTCGTTCTTTTCGGTGACGTCAGCCAGGACATTCGGAAAATCCTCAAGCAACGTAATCAGCTTCAGCCCCTCAACGTTGTTTATGCTTTCAAAATCTGCCGGAAGGTCATCATTCATAAGCGCCTTAAAACCGGCTTTTTTCAGCACGCTGTTGCATCTGGCATTGGTATATTGTACATAAGGCCCCGTCTCTCCGTCGAAATTCAGCACCTTGTCGTAGCTGAAAACAATGTCCTTTATGCGGTTGTTGTACAGCGCGTAAAAAATGACCGCTCCCACACCCACCTTCTCGGATATTTTTTGCTTGTCCTTGAGTCCGGGACTTTTTTCGGCGATTATGGCGAGAGACTTCTCCACGGCCTTGTTCAGCACGTCCTCGAGCAGTATTACCTTGCCCTTTCTTGTGGACATTGCGCCGTCTTCAAGCGACACCATTCCGAAGGCTACATGATACAGCCCCCAGTCCTTGCCCATAAGCTCCAGCACCTTAAAGAACTGGCGGAAATGCAGGTTCTGCTGGTATGCCACAACATAAAGACATTTATAAAAATCGTACCTCTTTTTGCGGTAGAAAGCCGCCGCCAAATCCCTCGTGGCGTACAGCGTGGCGCCGTCGGCCTTAACGAGCAGACACGGAGGCATATCGTACTGCGAAAGCTCGACAACCTTTGCGCCGTCGGATTCTACAAGTAGCTTTTTTTCGTCCAGTTCGTCGAGCACGGGCTGCATTTTGTCGTTATAAAAAGCCTCCCCGTTGTAGCTGTCAAAGCTGATTTTCAGCCTTTTGTAAGTCTTTTTTACTTCCTTGAGGGTAATTTCCTTGAACAGGTCGAACAGCTCGACGGCGTCCTTGTCGCCCTCTTCTATCTTGCGGAACCAGTAGCGCGCTTTGTCGTCAAGCGTAACGTCCTGCTCACTCTCCCTATGATACTTCACATAAAGCTCATTCAGATACGTCATGCCCTCAGCGTCCAGTCTTTCCTTTTTGCCCCATAGCTTAAATGCCACAATAAGCTTACCAAACTGCGTTCCCCAGTCACCCAAATGATTGATTCCGACCGTCTTGTAGCCCAGCTTCTTGTAAACCTTGTAGAGTGCGCCGCCTATGACAGTGGTGCACAGATGTCCGATATGAAAGGGTTTTGCTATATTTATCGAGGAATAGTCGATACATACCGTACGTCCCTCGCCAATATGGCTTGAGCCGTAATTCTTGCCCTCTCTTATTATTTTTTCGAGCAGGTCTTTTGCATAATAAAGCTTGTCTATATATATATTCAAATAGCCGTTGACTGCCTCTGCTCTGTCTATCGGCGGTTTCTTGGCGGAATTTATGGCGGTCGCAAGCTCATTTGCTATTGCCGTCGGCGCCTTGCGCAGTTTTTTTGCGAAGGCAAAACAGGGCAAAGCATAATCTCCCATTTTGTCATCGGGGGGCACGGCGATACTGTTATAAATATCCTCCGCACACTCGCCTTCAATGTCAATGAGAGAGGCTATTATTCTCTTGTTGTCAGTCAGCATGTGTTTTCTCCGTTTTTGTAATCTTTGCATCCCGTATACGGAACTCTGCATAATCGTAATCAATAAGCGCGCCGTCAAAATCCGTGCCCGTAAGTATAGTCTGCACGCCTTTGACTGCCGACAGTAGCGCGCGCTGCCTTTTTTCGTCAAGCTCGCTCAATACGTCGTCGAGCAGCAACACGGGATACTCGCCCGTACTCTCTTTCAGCATAAATATTTCGGCAAGCTTGAGTGAAAGTACTGCCGTTCTCTGTTGCCCTTGCGAGCCGAATTTCCGCACATCGATGCCGCCTGCCACTATCTTCAGGTCGTCGCGATGCACTCCCGCAGTGGTATACTCCAGCCGTTTATCCTTCTCAAGCGAGCTCTTCAGTAGCGCTTTTATGCCGTTTTTTATGTCCGAAAAGTCTATGTCCTCGGTTTCGTAGCTTATGTCAAGCTTTTCTTTGCCGCCGGTAATTCTTTGGTGCTGCTCAGCCGCGTGGGGTCTGAGTTTGTCGACGAATTCCTTACGCCTCAGCAATATATGCTCGGCGCAGGGCGCTATTGCATCATCCACCAGCGCCACCATACCGTCCAACGAGGCATTATTGCGATAGTCCTTGAGCAGCTTGTTGCGTTGCGCCAGCAATTTGTTGTATTTCAGCAACGCATAAAAGTACGTCTTGCTCTGCTGTGACAGACTGATGTCGAGAAACCGCCTTCTGTCGACCGGCGAATCCTTGATGAGCTTCATCTCGTCCGGAGAAAAGAACACTACGTTCAAGCCTCCGAGCAGCTCGCCGAGCCGTGATATAGGCAGTCCGTCTATCATGATGTATTTCTTGCCGCCAGAATCTATTGTGATAGCTATGCTGTGCCCGCCGTAATTCTTTGTGACCGCCAGCTCAACTCTAGCTCCTTCTTTCGACTGCCAATTTATCAAATCCTTGTCCTTGGTATTGCGCGCGGTCTTGCCGATTGAGGACATATATATCGCCTCAATGAGGTTGGTCTTGCCGCTGGCGTTGGGTCCCGTCACGACGTTGAGTCCCTTATTAAAGCTTATTTGCTGCTTCTCATAACTGAGAAAGTTTTGGAGGCTCAGCCTTTCTATTACCATCAATCCGCCTTATTGCCGAAATTCGTAGGGTGTGACCTGATATACGTAATAATTCAGCCAATTATAGAAAAGAAGATTGCCTGTAGAGTTCCAGCTCATATTAATATTGTCAATATCTTCGTTAATAAAATAATTTGCCGGTTTTTTGACGTCCATACCCTTGGCAAGGTCTCTCAGGTATTCGTTCTTGAGCGTTTCGCGGTCGTATTCGGAATGCCCGAAGAAAAAGAATTTTCTGTTGTCAACGGACTTTGCTATGCTTATGCCGCATTCGTCTCCGACGGCAAGCACTTGCAGCTTTTCATTCTTGTAGACCTCACCCTCGTCAATAGTGGTATAACGGGAATGAGGTATGGAGAAACGGTCGTTCATGCCCTTGAGCAAGAGGTCATAGCTGACCACCGCGCGGTTCTTATAGACGCCGAACAGCTTTGACTGTAGCTCATACTTTGGGATACCAAAATAGTACTTCAAGGCAGCCTGAGCACCCCAACAAATGAATATCGTCGAGGTAACCTTCCTGTCGGCGAATTCCATAATTTCGCACAGCTCGTCCCAGTACTTTACGTCCTCGTATTCCAGTGTTTCCACGGGAGCGCCGGTTATTATCATGCCGTCAAAGTACTTGTCCTTTATTTCTTGGTAGCTCTTGTAGAACTTGTCCATATGCGTCTGCGCCGTATTGGTGCCTTTGTAGGATTCGGTTTTTATCAGCGTAATATTGACCTGCAACGGCGAGTTGCCAAGCAGTCGCATCAGCTGAGTCTCTGTAACCACCTTTGTGGGCATGAGGTTGACAATGGCTATTTCTATAGGCCGAATGTCCTGCATCTCTGCGCGCTTTTTCGGCATTACAAATATATTTTCTTGCGTCAGTACGTTGTAGGCGGGTATTTCTTTTGGTATAACTATCGGCATATCAACTCCTTTGACTTTCGTTAAGGGCGCCGGCGACATCTTCGAGGATATCTTCTTTCCCTTCTATGCCCAAAGACAGCCTTATTAGGTTGTCGCTGATACCGCAGTCGAACAAATCACGGTCGGAAAGCTGACGGTGAGTGCTTGACGCGGGATGAAGCACACAGCTCCTGGCATCGGCAATATGAGTTACTATCCGTAACAGCCTCAGCGCCTTCTGGAATTTAGAAGCAGCCGCCCTTCCGCCTTTTATGCCGAAGGTCACCATGCCCGAACAGTAGCCGTTGTCAAAATATTTCATTGCAAGCGCGTGATTTTCGTCGGTGTCAAGACCGGAATACTTTACCCATTCCACGGCGTTGCTGTCTCTCAAAAGCTTGGCTACGGCAAGCGCATTCTCGCTGTGGCGCGCCATGCGAAGGTGAAGAGTCTCTATGCCCATATTGGTTAGGAAGCCGTTCATTGGCGCCATCTGCGCGCCCATCTCTCTCATGTATTGCACTCTTGCTTTTGTGATGAATGCAACAGCGCCGCAATCGCGCGCATAAACCATACCGTGATAGCTTTCGTCGGGCAGGTTGAACCCCGCGTATCTTGCGTTGTCCTTATAGTCGAAGTTCCCGCCGTCTACAATAAGACCGCCCAAACTGCAAGCGTGCCCGTCGAGGTATTTCGTCGAGGAATGCACGACGATATTGGCGCCGTGCTCAAAAGGACGGCATATGACGGGAGTTGCCAGCGTGTTGTCTACGACAAGCAGCAGCTTATGCTTTTTTGCCACTTTTGAAAGCAGGGCAAAATCCGCGACATACATTGCAGGGTTGGCGAAGGTCTCGACAAAAATAAGCTTGGTGTTGCCGTCTATTAGGCTTTCGATGTCCTCCGCGGTGCAATCGGGTCTTACGAACCGACAATCAATGCCCAGCTTGGGCAGGGTGATTTTGAACAGGTTGTAGGTGCCGCCGTAAATAGTTGACAAAGAGATTATGTTGTCGCCCGCCTGCGCAACTGTAAAGACCGCCAGTGTCGTTGCCGCCATGCCGCTTGCGCATGCCATGGCACCCGAACCGCCCTCAAGCGCGGTGATTTTGTCTTCCAGGGCGCCTAAAGTGGGATTCCCCAGTCTGGTATAAAAATACCCGGCTTTCTTCAGGTCGAACAAATCGCCCATCTCCTCCGGTGTATCATAACTGAAGGTTGTGCTTTGATAAATTGGCAGCACCCTCGGCTCTCCGTTCTTGGGGTTGTACCCGGCTTGTACACATTTTGTGTCAATACTCTTCATTTTACGTATACCTCGCTGTATAAAGAATTCTGTGCTTTTTCGTTGCGCTTTGGACTTTCTTAGCGGACTTAACTTAATTGTAATCTGCCAGCGCCCTTTCTGTTTGCCTTTGTTGCTCTCTTTCTTTTATGGTTTGCCGTTTGTCGTGCAGCTCCTTGCCTTTTGCTACGCCTATCTCAACCTTCACCAGCGAATCCTTGAAATAAATCTTAGTGGCGACCAGCGTATAACCCTTCTTTTCGACCTTGCCGCGCAGCTTATTTATCTCTTGACGGTTTAGCAGCAGCCGCCTTTCCCTACGGGGTTCGGGGTTGAAATAGCTGCCCATTTTATACGGCGAAATGTGTACGTTCATAAGAAATGCCGAGCCTCCCCTGACCAGCGCAAAGCTGTCCTTGAGATTTATGTTGCCCAGTCTTATGCTCTTTACTTCGCTGCCAACAAGCGCAATACCCGCCTCATAGGTCTCCTCTATGAAGTAATCGTGGTAGGCTTTTTTGTTGGTGGCAATTACCTTTATCATAATATCCTCTATCTAGTTATAATATCATATTTTTATATCTAACGCAATTTAATAAGTAAACAAGGTGTGGACAGGTCAAGGTTTATATTATTGTCGCTAGTAAAACAAAAAGACGGCTGTACTCTCTAGTAAGCCGTCGTCAGTTTCGCTTGTTTTGTGGTACTCTTTATAGTCTTGCTTTGAGTATTTGTACCACGAAGAACAGCATTGAGGTGACTAATATCATTGCGGCGACTATGATGGTCCATCTTTTGAACTTCGCATCGAGCGATCTTGCCTTGTTCTTTCCGAAAAACGATTCAGCTCCTCCGGCTATGGCTCCGAGATTATTGGAATTGCCCTGTTGCATGACAACGATTATTATCATGACAATAGAGAAAAGTACCATAAAGACCATAAAGACTATGGACAAAACCGTATAAAATAAAAACCAATCAAACATTTTCTTTGACTCCTCATCTTGAGATGCGTATGTTATTCTAACATATTATTTGTTAAATCACAAGCAAATAATCATTAAAATTAGTAAGATTCTGCGTCAGATATCTGCATTGCTGTCCTTTACCGAGTATTTCTTGATTATTTCGACGGGGTGATAGCTGAGCTTTGCCTTTCGAAGCCCCGCATCGCCGACATCCTCTTCCCTGTTGACAAAGCTTACGCCCTCTGCTGCGAAATATTTTAGGTACTCGTTGTTGATTGCGGCGTACGCCCCCTTGAAGTTTATATCTGCTTTTTCTATATGGATATAAATAGTATCACCCTGCGTTTCGCCCATGGCGAAAGCGGCAATTTCGCCGTCAATCTCGAGATAACCGCTCTGAACCTTGAGCTCGGAATATGACGCGAGGATTTTTTTCATCATCTCCCTTTCCTTATTGAACATCTTCTGGTCCTTTTCGGTCTGGGCGTAATATTTGTCGAGAAAGTCTGCGATGCGAGGCAGGTCTGAGGTGGTTATCTCCTTGAAAGCTGACGACGGATAGAGCTTTTTGAATTGGCTTATGTGGTTGCGCTTGCTGTGATACTTTTTGCCCGGCAAATCCAAAAGGTCGGAATAATTATACAAATACTCTCCCCAGCTCAACATCTCCGTAATTCTGAACCGGTCTCCAAACTTTTGCACAAGAGTCGTTACCGCATCC
>JAQVME010000058.1 GCA_028703745.1 Clostridia bacterium | reverse complement strand
GAGACGGAATCGCAAGGCAGGGTTCATACCTCGACGGTGACGGTTGCAATTTTGCCCGAAGTTGAGGACGTCGACGTCGACCTGAACGAAAAGGATTTGAAGATTGACACATACAGGAGCGGCGGCGCAGGCGGTCAACACGTAAACAAGACAGACAGCGCAGTCAGAATTACGCATTTGCCGACCGGTATAGTCGTCGAATGTCAGGACGAAAGAAGCCAAATAAAGAACAAAGACAAGGCGTTGAAGGTTATGAAAAGCCGCTTGTACGACCATTATAAGACTATACAGGAGAGGGAATACGCCGAAAACCGCAAGACGCAGGTAGGAAAGGGCGACCGTTCGGAGCGCATAAGAACCTACAACTTCCCCCAAGGCCGCGTCAGCGACCACCGTATAGGAATGACGGTATATTCTATCGAAACGTTTATGGACGGAGACATCTTCTCAATGGTGGAAGCGCTGGCGCTTGCCGCGCAGAATGAGAGTCTGGGCGCCATAGACACGAACGGCTAAAAAACCATTTAACCCTCTTGTAAAATATACGTGCTCTTGTTATAATAAGAGTACCAAATATATTTTAAGGAGATAATCATGATAAAAATTATTTATGGCTCAAAAGGCACCGGAAAAACCAAACAGATTATTGATATGGCGAATGCCGCCCTCGAAAAGACCAGCGGATATATAGTTTTCCTTGCCGATACGAACAGATATGTTCGAGAAATAAAATACGCTATAAGATTTTTAAATACCAAAGAGACAGAAATTAGCGGAGAAGAAAGTCTCATTGGTTTCATAAAAGGCTTAATTTCCGCAAACTACGACATAAAAGAAATCTATATTGACGGCGCCGCCCGCATGCTGGGCGCAGAAATTTCCGATATGGGCTCGTTCATGGCAAGGCTGGATGCCATCGCCAAGGCTTACGGCACAGAGTTCATACTTACCGTATCGTGCGACAGGGAGGTTTTGCCGGAGTTTATTGCAAATTATATTAGTTAGAGGAGTAATATGTTTTATAAAAGCACGCGCGGCGAAGAAGTAAAAAATTCTTCAGCCGCGATATTAAACGGTATTGCAAATGACGGCGGATTGTATGTTCCGTCGTCATTTCCCGCTATAACCGCGGAGGATCTTCGGGATATGTCCGATCTGGAATACAAGGATAGAGCGGCCTATGTCATGTCAAAATTCCTCACCGATTACAGCCTCGAGGAGCTTACGGAATACGCTGACAACGCTTATTCTAGGTTCGAGGACAGCGACCCCGCGCCGCTGGTAAAAGTAGATGACAATACTTACGTTATGGAGCTATGGCACGGACCCACGCTGGCTTTCAAGGATTTGGCGCTTACCATTTTGCCGTACCTTATGACCGGCGCAAGGAAGAAGCACGCCATTGATAAGACCACCCTGATACTAGTTGCCACGAGCGGCGATACGGGCAAAGCTGCGCTAGAGGGCTTCAAGGACGTTGAAGGCACGGAGATAGTCGTCTTTTATCCTTCAGAAGGGGTCAGCGACATGCAGAAATTGCAGATGCAGACCACCGAAGGAAAGAATGTGCACGTCATTGGCATAGAGGGCAATTTTGACGATGCCCAGAACGCCGTAAAAGCCGTTTTCGGCGACGCGGACGTCCGTCAAAGGCTGAATAAATCAGGCTATATGCTCTCCTCGGCGAACTCTATAAATTTCGGCAGACTGGTACCGCAGATAGCGTATTACATATCGGCGTATACCGATCTGCTGGCAAGCGAGGAAATAAGCGAAGGCGACGAAATAAATTTTGTCGTACCTTCAGGCAATTTCGGCAACGTGCTGGCAGGCTATTATGCTTGCAGAATGGGATTGCCGATAAAACAGCTTATCGTGGCTTCAAACTGCAACAATATACTGACGGACTTTTTCTCTTCGGGCGAATATGACACGAACAGGGCTTTTTACAAAACCATGTCGCCGTCTATGGATATACTCGTATCCAGCAACCTTGAACGGCTGCTTTTCGAACTGGGCGACAGAGACGAGAACTTTGTCAAGACCCTGATGAAGGATTTGAAGGAAATGGGCAGATACGAATTGGATCCTGAGATACTCGACAGGAAGTTCCCGCAGTTCATCGGTTATTCTTCAACGGAGGACGAGACGCGCGACGTCATGGACAATTTCTTTGACGAGTACGGCTATTTGCTTGACCCGCACACGGCAGTGGGCATGAGCGCCTATTTCAAATACCTTTCCGAAACAATAGACGGAGATACCGCCACGGTTATAGTTTCCACGGCGAACCCCTACAAATTTCCTCAAGACGTATATGCCGCTGTATCAAAAAGCCGCGAGGATAACGCAAAAAAAGCTATGAAGAAGCTGCACGTGTTCACAGGAATGGACATACCGGAGGCAATTTCCGAGCTGGACAACAAAGACATTCTGCACGACAAAGTCATCCCAAAAGCTGACATTAAGGCTACCATATTGGCACTATTTGAAAAAAGGAAGTAAACAATGGATAAAAAGAAAGTAGTATACAGCGGCATTCAGCCCACGGGCTGTCTTACGCTGGGAAATTATATCGGAGCCGTTAGCAACTGGCTGACCATGCAGGACGAATACGACTGCCTGTTCAGCATCGCCGACCTTCACGCTTTGACGGTAAGGCAGGTGCCGGCGGATTTCCGAAAGACGGCGTTGCGCTTTTTTGCGCAGTATCTGGCTATGGGGCTTGATCCCAAAAAAAGCATTTTATATTTTCAATCGCACGTACCTCAGCATGCCGAACTGACGTGGATACTCAATTGTTTTACCTATGTCGGAGAGGCAAGCCGTATGACGCAATTCAAAGACAAGTCGCAAAAGCACCTGGACAACGTCAATATGGGGCTTATGGACTATCCCGTGCTTATGGCGGCAGACATTCTGCTTTATCAGTCTGATTTAGTGCCGGTAGGAGGAGATCAGAAGCAGCACCTCGAGCTAACGAGAGATATCGCTATGCGGTTCAACAACCTTTATTCCCCTACGTTTGTCGTACCCGAAGCGTATATCCCCAAGCAGGGCGCAAAAATATGCAGCCTTGCCGATCCGACGGCGAAGATGAGTAAGTCCGACCCCGACGCCAACGCCACTATTTCTATAATCGACAGTCCCGAAGAAATAATAAACAAAATCAAGCGAGCCGTTACCGACAGCGAGCCGCATGTGGCATACAGCGAGGACAAGCCGGGTATAAGCAACCTATTGACTATTTTCAGCGCTGTGACAGGCAGAGGCATTGACAGCCTCGCCGACGAATACCGCGACAAGGGCTACGCCGCCTTTAAGAGCGCCGTGGGCGAAGCCGTGGTAGAGAAACTGCGTCCCGTGCGCGCCGAATTTGAAAGGCTGAGCGCCGACAAGGATTATCTCATGTCCGTGGCGAGAGAGGGCGCGGAACGGGCGCAAAGAATTGCCTACAAGACGCTTGCCAAGGTTTATCGCAAAGTCGGACTGGTAGAAAGATAATGTTCGGATACGTCATCATCGACAAGCCGAACATCCTCATAAAGGATTTCGCCACTTATAAAAGTTATTACTGCGGTCTGTGCAAAAGAACGGGCAGCCTTTATGGGCAGCTTATGCGCTTGAGCGTCAATTATGATATCGTGCTTTTGAGCCTGCTTGTTCACAATTACGAAAAGGTAACGCCCGAGTTCACGGAGGAGCATTGCATTCTGCATCCCGTCGGTCAAAAAAAGCCTGTGGCAAAAAGCGACGGGATTTTCGGCCGTATAGTCGATATAAATATTATTCTCGGCTATTATAAGGCTTGCGACGACGTGGCGGACGAGGGCAGACACAAGGGTGTAAAAAACTTTTTGGGGCGAAGAATGAAAAAGCTCAAGGTTAACTACCCTGCGCTATGCGCTGCGGCGGAGTTGCGGTTCGGGGAGTTGCGGCGGCTTGAGGAAACGAATTGCCGTGACGAGAACGCCGTTTCCGGCTGTTTCGGCGACGTTTTGTCCGCGGCGGCGGAGGCTGCCACCGAAAAAGCTGATGACAATCTTCGCAAGCTGTGCTATAATCTCGGTAAATGGATATATTATATAGACGCGCTTGACGATATTACCGACGATTACGAGCAGAAAAGATACAACTTATTCGCCCCGTCAACGGGTGCGCCGGACGCAGATTTTTTTGACAAACAAGAGAAATATTTCAGACATCTGCTGTATTCTGCAATTGACGATATCACGCAATCCTACGACAAAATGGATATAACCGTAAGCGAGGGCGCGTTGTCGAACATAATTTATCTCGGGCTCAGGGCAAGAACCGAAGCCGTTCTCAAAGGGAGAGGAAACAAATGCCAAAAAATCCGTTTATAACGCTGGGAATCAGCGAGAACGTAACACAGAACGAGCTGTACGATACCTACAAGGAACTGCGTGAAAGGTACAGCAAGCAGCGCTTTGCTCCCGGTGACGAGGGCGCTGAGGCGTGCATAAGGCTCGAAGAGGTTGAGGCGGCTTACGCTGAGGCCACCGAAGTGCTCCGCTCACGCTACGAAATCAGCAATTTCGGTGACGAGCTGTCAAGAGTAGAGGACGCCATAAAAGAAAACAATCTTGAGAAAGCGCAAGGCTTTCTTGATGCCGAACTCAACCGCACGGCAAAATGGCACTACTTGCAATCGGTAATATTCTTCCGCAGAGGCTGGAACACGGATGCATACAAGCAACTGGAGTTCGCCTGCAGTATGGAGCCGCAGAATCCAAAATACGCCGAGGCAAAAGAAGCGTTGTTCGCAAAAATGACCGAGGGGCGGCAAAACTCTTATAATCCCCGAGGCGAGAACGAACGCTCCTATCGCAATACTCCTCCTCAAGGCGGCGCGGCAAGAGGTTGCACTCCGTGCGATTGCTGCTCCAGCCTTATTTGCGCAGACTGCTGCTGTGAATGCGCGGGCGGCGATTTGATTTCCTGCTGTTAAAAAGAATATGAAAGACCGTTCCCAAAGAATTGCGCTTGCCGGTATCGGCGCGGCAATTTCGTTGTTATTCGTCGTGCTGGGCTATTATATAGATGTATTAAGCCTGTCGCTGAACGTGCTTGCCGCCGGCGGAATGATGTTGCCGCTGTCGCGGAAATATTACAGAGAGGCGGCATTGGCGTATATCGCGGTGTCGGGACTTAGCTTTCTTATAGTCAACATCGGCGCGGTGCCTTTCATCCTTGTCAGCGGGATTTATACCATATTTACAATTTTTTGGGAGAACAAGGGCAACAAATATCTCGTAGGTTTGCCGATAAAAATCGTTTACTCCACCCTAGTGTTTTTTATACTTTTCAAAGTGACGGCGTATATCGCAGTGGATTTGAACAGACTGGTATTTTTTAAGGATATTAGCGGCGGACTTTTGTACGTCATTTTGAATGCGGCGTTTACATTGCTTTTTCTGGCTTACGACAGGCTGCTTATCTACTGTTATAAATACTTTTCCGAAAAAATAATGACAAAAATAAAGAAATAAAAAACCGCCTAATGATTCGGCGGTTGGTAAGCCTTAATAAATAGGTATCAGTATTTTGCAAATACCGTGTGGCTGATCGTCCAAGTTTTGTAGCGTATGGGAATAATAAAACTGTAAAGAGCGAAGGTGACTATGAACATACCCAGCCACTTCAGCATATTCACAGCCAAATCTCCGGCGGTGCCGTTGAACGCAAGGCGCATACCGACAAGTTTTGTGTGATCGGCCATCCAGCGGAGCTTGAAGCATACCGCGAAGGGAAGTCCGATAATAGTCAAGCCAAGGAAAAAGCAAGCTATGCTAACGCCCAGCCAGCTTCCTCTGGTCCCTGTAAATTCAGATTTGATATCTTTTAGCATTGTATGTAGCCTCCGGCGAGTATATTAAAATATTAACATTAAATTTTATTCCAGTCAAACGTAATAATTGAAAAAAACATTATAAAAGGTTAAAGCTTAAAATACTTATCGTTAAAGGTCAAATTTTAGTAAATGAAATTTCAAGAAGCGCCAATCTCTGTTTTTTTTTAAGCCTTCATGTTATAATGGCAAAAGAATATACGGAGGTGTTTTTTTATGGTAATAGGTATTGGCGCCGACCACGGCGGTTACGTTTTGAAGCCGTCCGTCATAAAAGCAATTGAGCAGCTCGGTTTTGATTATATTGATTATGGAACATACAGCGAAGACTCATGCGATTATCCCGATTATGCGTTGAAAGTAGCCAATGCCGTGAAGAGCGGCGAGGTTGACAGGGGCATATTGCTTTGTGGCACGGGAATAGGCATTTGTATTGCCGCCAACAAAGTCAAGGGCGTACGTTGCGGACACGTGACTGACCTTTTTTCGGCAAAGGCAACGGCCGAACACAACGACGCCAACATCATTTCCATGGGCGGCAGAATCACTTCTCCGGAGCTTGCCGAACAGATAACAAAGGTCTTTCTAACGACAGAGTTCGCGGGAGGACGGCACCAGAGGCGCATTGATAAAATAACCGAAATAGAAAACAATAACTAAGGAGCAAAATAATGAAAGTAAACATCATGAATCACCCCCTTATTACACATAAGGTTACTATGATGAGGGACAAGAACACCAATCCGAAGGATTTTAGAGAACTACTAAAAGAAATTTCGCTTTTGATGGCTTTTGAGGTGACGAGGGATTTGCCCCTGGCAGAAACCGAAATAGAAACTCCGCTGAAGAAGATTACCGCCAAGGTTATGGGCGGCAGAAGTATCGGCGTGGTGCCCATACTGCGCGCGGGACTTGGCATGGTTGACGGCATACTCGAGCTGGTACCCTCGGCTAAGATAGGGCATATAGGCTGCTACAGAGATCCGCAGACACTTAAGCCCGTAGAATATTATTGCAAGCTCCCCGTGGACGTCGAGCAAAGAACCGTCATTCTCGTGGACCCTATGCTGGCTACCGGCGGCAGCGCGTCGATGGCAATAGATTTTATCAAACAGAGAGGAGTAACAGACATCAAATTTATGTGTCTGATTGCCGCGCCCGAGGGCGTAAAGGTGCTAAATGAGAGACACCCCGATGTCGAGATATACGCCGCTGCTCTCGACGATTGTTTGAATGAGCACGCATACATAGTGCCGGGGCTGGGCGACGCGGGCGACCGATTGTTTGGCACAAAATAATCACAGCTTTTGAGGTATATATGCTGAAAGAAATAGTAGGAAATATCATCGAAGCCGAAAAAGCCGCCGAAAAGACGGTTGCAGAAGCGCTTTGGGAAGCCAAAGAGATGAACAATAACGCCGTTGCCGAGGCAGAAAGAATAAGAAATGACGCCGTTCGGAAGGTCCGTGAGGAAAGACAAATGGTCATAGAGACCGCCAGAAACGAAGCGGAGGACAGCTACAACGAAATAATTGTCCTAGGCAAAAAACATGCAGAAAAGATTCTTCGGCAGACGGCTACAACCGAAGCCGTAAG
>JAQVME010000057.1 GCA_028703745.1 Clostridia bacterium | reverse complement strand
ACAGAATATAAATGACTAGTGGGTCGAAATACAAAAAATCACAGCCTCCGATCGAGCATCAGAAGATATACGGTCGAAGTTTACGATAAAATGCGCAATAGCCGCCATATTGTTGTTGAAGCCGACCATCATCTCTGACGAGCGGGCAATGACCTGCATAAGGTCTCTGAGTCTGGGATTGACCTTGCGCAGTAAGCTGTGCTTGAGCCAGAAAGGGAAGATGTGCTTATAAAAATACCATCTCTCCTTGCGCGTGCACTCAAAAGCCACGGGCTTTTGGCGGTTTATTTTGTATAGGAAGGAGATGTCAAGCACTCCGTACTGCTCCTCCCACACCTGTCCCCCCACCCTTTTTGAGGTAAAATTGCCCACAAGCAGTTCCTTCGGCCAGATATTTACGGACTTGTTTTTTAGTACGTGCGCCAGCCTCTCCGCGCGGTGAATAGGCGTGGGCTTTTTGAAGCCGTTCTTTTTGTAATATTGCGTTTTTAGCTTGGAGACTTCAATACAAAGCGAGCGACCCGCCTCCCTGATGTCCTTCTGTATGTCCCACACTCTTTGACTGAATTCCGCGGTATGTCCGGGTGAATCCAAATCGGTACTGAAAGCCTCCACACCGAAATTTTTGAAAAGCTCAATGCCCCTATTCAAAGACTCAAGGCTTTTTTCGGCGGATATATTCAGCAAGGGTATTTTTATGCCCAGTTTCTTGGCTTTGTCCTCATACAGACTGTGGTATTTGAGCAGCTCGATTGATGAAAAACCGTTGGCTAAGAGATACTCTGCGGCGCTTCGTATGCTGCTTTCGCCGTCGTTGTAGCCCGGCACCATAACCATGCGGATTCTTATTTCGGGCTTGTATTCCAACAGCTTCTGAAAATTATTTTGTATCCTGCGGCTTTCTTGCTGAGTAAAGTTCATATGCAAACCCTCGTCGCCTATAATTTTAAAATCGACAAGGAATAAATCTATGTAAGGCAAGACCTTTTCGATATTTTCCCACGGCGTGTGCAGCGTGGTTTCGGCGGCAATATTTATGCCCTGCTCCTTGAGAGGTTTCAGAAGTTCAACCAGACTGTCGGGATGCTGTAGCAACGGCTCCCCTCCGGAAAGCGTTACGCCGCCCTTTGAAGAGAAGTAGTATTGTTTGTCACGCGAAACCACGTCCAAAATCTCTTCTACGGTAAACAGCTTTTCCGGCGTTCTCGTAAAAGACTGGCTCTCGGGGTTCTGACACCACAGGCAACGCAAACCGCAGCCCTGGAAAAAAATAGTCGTACGTATCCCAGGACCGTCATGGACGCAGGTTCGCTGGATTTTTACTATTTTCAGCTCTTTTGACGGGGTGATTTCGTAAGTTTGTACAGACATAATTGGCTCCTCTGTCTAAATTAAGAATAATAGTCGGTTTTGTTGACGCCTTTGTTTCGGCGTATGAAGATATGTCTCCGTGAATGTCGCAAAATGCTGTAAAAGTCGCCTTTGGTAGAAATATCTATAGAAAGCATACAATACTATTATATGCTTTGTCAATACCTCTATTTTATAATATTATATTGACAAAAATTCGTTCCGGTTATATCTTAAGGTTAAGAGCATAGCAAAAGCAGTCAAGAATTTTTGCTTGTTTTGTTATATATTGGTTACGGGAGAAAAAGCAAATGAACAACGAGGAAACAATTATCGCAGTCGAAAACATGCAGCAATTCATCAGCCGCAATTTAGACAAGCCCATAACCCTGAGTATGCTAGCAAAGACCGCCAATTATTCGCAATGGCACTGCTCGAGGATATTTACGGAGCTCACCGGTAAAACTCCGTTCGAATATATCCGCGCGCTTCGCCTTACGACCGCCGCGAGAAAGCTCCGTGACGGCAAAGAAAAAATTCTCGACATAGCCTTTGACTTCGTATTCGACACTCACGAGGGTTTTACTCGCTCTTTCACAAAGCAATTCGGCATTTCACCGCTAAAGTACCGCAAAAATCCCGTTCCACTGCGATATTTTATACCCTACAGCGTTCTAGGTCTTTATCTCTACAACAAGAAAGGAGACAAAAAAATGGAAAAAGCACAAACACGAACGGTTTTCGTTCAGGCAATCGAGCGCCCTCGGCGCAAGGCAATTATTAAAAGAGGCATCAAGGCAACTCACTACTTTGAGTATTGCGAGGAGGTCGGCTGCGACATCTGGGGCGTACTCGAGAGCATAAAGGAGGCAATGTTTGAGCCCGCGGGTTTCTGGCTTCCCGAAAAGCTTATCACACCCGGCACCTCGAAGTACGTGCAGGGCGTTGAGGTGGCGACCGACTACAAAGGCGCCGCGCCCGAAGGCTATGATATTATCGACCTCGAGCCTTCGACCTTGCTTGTATTTCAAGGTCAACCCTTTGCCGACGAGGACTTTGAGGAGGCAATTTCCGAAATCTGGGACGCCATTGACAAATATAACCCCGAAGCGTTCGGCTACCGCTGGGCAGACAAAAAAGCGCCGCGCTTCCAGCTTGCGCCTCTCGGCTACAGAGGTTATATGGAAGCCCGTCCGGTAGAGAAGCTGTAGGTCTTTTGCCCTTCGACCAAGCGCAACGTTTTGCGTACCTCTAACGAAAAACTATGGACGGAATAGAATGACGAAGAATTAAGACGCTTGTTCTTATTTCTTCGTTTTTGTTCACACTCCGACCGCAATAGCGGTTATTTTTTTGATGTTGTATAAAGCTACGTTATATGATAAACTTGATATATTATAAAATAAGAGGCATAATTAGTGGAAAATATCAACGACAAAAAATACCTTACAAAATTCAATACCGCCTCGTTTGCCATGGCGGGCTTCGGACAAAACCTCATCATCGGACTGGTCAACGGCTTCCTTTTGTTCTTTTATACCGATGTCTTTTTGCTCGGGGCGGGAGCGGCAGGTATTCTTATGATAGTAGCAAGAATCTGGGACGCCCTGAACGACCCGATTATGGGAACATTCGTCGACAAAACAAATTCACGCTGGGGCAAAATGCGCCCCTACCTTCTAGCAACGCCGATTCCGCTGGCAATAAGCACGGCATTGCTGTTCATTGTTCCCAATATCAGCTTCGGCTGGAAGGTGGCATATGCCTATATCACCTATCTCGCGTGGGGCATGATTTATACAATTTGCGACGTGCCGTTCTGGGGACTTGCGTCCGTAATGACCCCAAACCCCAAAGAAAGGATATCCTTTATCTCGTTTTCACGTCTATTTCACTCTGTCGGCGGCGCGCTGCCCATACTTCTCGTGCCGCTGTTTGTCAAACTTTTTGGCGGCAACGAAAAGGGCTTTCTTGCCATAGGCATTTCTGTCGGCATCTTTGGCGGTCTTTTATTTTCGCTGTCATTTTTCGGCACCAAGGAGCGTTGCAAAGTAGAAAAAAACTCTTCTTCGTTAAAGGAAAGTCTACGTTATCTAAAAATCAATAAGCCGCTTATGACCGTCGTTCTTGCCAACGTAATAGGTTTTACGCGCGCCATGCCCGTGGTGGCAAGCATGTATATCGCTACATACGTACTGGGAGACAGCTCGCTTAACATAATTATCGTAGGCGGCTGGGGCGTGGCGGGCTATCTTGGCATGATACTTACTCCAAAGATATGCAAAAAGTACAATTATCGCCAAATCTATTATATCGCCGCCGTTATAGGCGTTCTGTCCTGCTTGCTGCTGCTACTGCTTGGCAAAAACATTTACGCCATTACAATATGTCTGACGCTGTGCGGCTTCCCTTACGGAGTCGCCTCAAACATAAATTACGCAATGATAGCCGACAGCGTGGAGTATGTGGAATGGAAGACCGGCAATCGCACAGAGGGTATCACGATATCTCTTCAAACACTCATGAATAAACTTATGTCGGCGTTCCAGATAGGACTGGTCTCGTTAGTATTAATAATCATTCATTTCGTTGAGCCGATAAAAATCGGTGACAAACTTTTTACTCAGCCGCAAAGTCCTTTTGCTCTCAACGGTTTCTTTTTCACCATAACCGTTATACCTGCCATAGGCTGGGCGCTCAGCGTTATACCCATGCGGTTCTACTCATTTATCGGCGCAGAAAGGCAACAGGCGCATATCGAGCTTGGGGAGCGGCGCAAGGCGGCGTTTGAGAAGGAAGAAGCCCAAGAGTGCCCTCAGGCAGAAGCAGAATAGACTAATCTATTAATAAATGATATTAAAAAAATACGGGCGGCGCATTCCCGCGCCGCCCGTTAACATTATCTTTTACTTAAAGTAAATGGGGTTTGTCAAAGCGTATACAAAAGGAGGAATGGGCTCCAAAGCTTCCTTAGGCAGCATAAAATACAACGCCACACGATGGAATATACCGGCAAAGAAACCTTTATTATATTCGATTTGACAGCGTACATAGCCCTTCTGCCTGATCGGCACGGTGAAGGCGTAGTCTCCAACCTTTTTTGCCGTAAATTCAAAGAAGACACCGCCGTTATCGATAACTTTCAATTTGTGCTTTCTTTTCATGCCTGTAATCTTGATTTCGACCTGAGAATTCTCGGTAAAAAGCGTTTCGTCACCTGTGACGGCGCCGTCTGCTGTCATTTCTATCATTGTAGACAAAGGTGAATGCGTCAGCACGCATCTGCCCTTACGCATTGCATCAAGTATGGCATCTTCAGCATTGCTGTCGGCAAAAACCCACAATGTGGGCGATGCCAAAAGGTCAGTAACGTAATAATCCTTATGATAATCACTGCCGCAAATGGCAACAAGCCGCCTGCCTTTTTTCAGCTGTCCGTCCCACCACTCGATAGCCTTCAAATTGTCTTTGCGCATAGGTCCGTTCCATACTTCTACTGCGTCGTAGTGAAAATTCTCGAAACCCATAAGCCAAGGGCATAGGCTACAAGTCGGATGACATATCGACTGGAAAGCGCCTCTCTCTTTCGCTTGAAGATTGCGTTCTTGAAATTCCTCAAAGGTGTTTATGGCATAAGTGCCGTCAAACGGCTTTCCCTGACCGAACATATTCAGATGACCCTTGTAGTTTGTGAACTCCACGCCCTTTATGATGCAAAGGTCCTTGACCTCGGGCATAGGTAGACCCTCAAGCTTATTGTTGTGGTCTGTAATAAAAATGAAATCCAAGCCTTTATTCTTTGCGCGAGCAGCAATTTCTTCACGAGTATATCTTCCGTCGGAGTGAGTAGTATGCATATGAGTGTCGCCCTTCAGCCAACGCAGCTTTCTCATATGAAAAGTCACCTCATAGTTTACGGTGACGCCTTCGTCTCTAATTTGGTATGCGCCGATGATGATTTTCCATACTCCTGAATTAATAATCATTCTGCGGTAGCCGCTAGTCGAACTTGTAGGTGATAGATAAACGCTTCTCACATTCGAGCCTCTTGTGCCTACGTCGTCGCCGATCTCGTCGATAAGTCCGAAATCAATGACGTTTTTTTCTTTGCCGGTAATTCTAGAATCGGCTTTGTCTCCCTCATAAGAATAATTGACCTCAAGCATTTCGACATTTTCGGGAACATTGAAGGGTAGAAAAAAGTATTTCTTTTCGTCTGTTTTTTCTATGCGATAATCAATTTTTATTGCCTTCATTGGTTATTTTCCTTTAACTAGATTTTCGAGCCTTTGGATATCCTTAATGTCTATTTTGTCTTTCCAAAAGTCAAAGATGCCTTCATCTCTCATTCTCATCATTTCTCTGGACATGGAAGGTCTGCTTACGTTCAGGTATGCCGCCATTTGGTTCCTGTCCATGCCGAGGGAAATACTCATAGATTTTTCTTCGAGGTACTTGTCGTATATCAAACGTGCTATTTTTTGGCGCATTCCTTTTATGGTTATGTAACTGTTGTTGCTCTCGATTTCGGCGACCTTGCGGCTTAAGGCGGCAATTACGTTGGTTATCATCGTCTGATGATGGGGGCAACACTGGCTACACATATTAACGATGGTTGAAATTTTCATATATAGTAAGGTGACGTCGCTTGCCGCGACGACGAAGAAGCCAAGAGTATTTGGCTTCAAGTATCCCTGATGCAAGCCGAACATCTCGCCGGCTGTCAGTGTGGCTATGGGTTCCTTTTCTCCGTTGAGTTTTGTGAGAAATTCCAGCGCCGTGCCTTCGAGAATTATACAAAGGTCGTCTACCGGGGCATCGTCCTTTGCAATAAGCATACCTTTGGACTTCATGACAATTCTGCCTTGCATGCAGTCAAATAGGCTGTTTATTTCTTTGTCGCTGAAATCCGAAAACAGAACGTTCTTTTTTATGAGTTTCAAAAAATTCATATTGTTATTCCTTTGTTAATATTGTTGCATTTGTTACAGAATTATTATAACGCGATTTGGCATTATGTCAAACCTTTTCTGCACTAATAATTGTAAATGACCTTTGCTTATGCTATAATTATGCTTGGAGGACAAAATG
This sequence comes from Clostridia bacterium, assembly GCA_028703745.1. Taxonomy (GTDB): domain Bacteria; phylum Bacillota; class Clostridia; order Christensenellales; family DTU072; genus DTU072. Next base: position 1,088 of record JAQVME010000057.1, on the reverse strand, counting down.
CTGCAAGACGACATTGCATTCATAAAAGGGCTATGCTCCCGTCTCTCCTGCGCTAATTTGTTGGTGCTTGACAAAGAGATCTCGGCGTTTCTTTCGGCCATTTCCGAAAGTCCCGCCATAACCACGCTTATTATGGACTGCAACAAAAACTATTACTTTTCTACCGACTGGCAGCGCTTCTTTGCCCAAAAAAGTTTTGCTATGCCCGGCAACAAACGCCAAATCGTGGCTTTTGTGTTCGGACTTCTCTACAAGTTTGACATTAACGAGCTTTCCTCCATAAATACGCTTTCATCATTTTATGCGCACATGAACGATTTGCAAAAGGCGTACCAGGCTTTCTGCGCCGACGTCCTATTCCCTATGCAAGACGCCGTAATTGCCCTTCTGAAGGGCGAGCCCTTTTCCGACGAAGAAATGCACAAGGATATCCGCCCCCTCGACAAGATGAACGAGGATGTGGCGGAATGGACAAAAATCATTTTGCGCAACGTCGAAAGCTGCGACCGTTTCTTCGACAACCGCTACGGCGAAAAGGAGCTGACTGTCATGCTGAAAGGTTTGCTTGAGCTTCTTGAGCGCAACCAAACGCCGCTACTCAAGCCATACTGGAACGGTATGAAAAATACGTTCTCAAAATACAAACTCGAATATAACGAGATTTACGAAATAGAAAAATTGTTCAAGCTTTACGGTCTGGACACGGAGATTTGATGAACTTTCTTTTGACACTGCGAACGGTCGGCATACTGCTTGCCATGGCAATCCCCGGTTTTATCATAATAAAAATAAAATTGACAAAAGCCGATGACGCCATAAAAGCGTTATCGGTAATTTTGCTGTATATCTGCCAGCCTTTTATTACCGTCAACGCCTTTCTGAATACGGCTTTTGACAGCAGAATTCTGGTTAACCTTATCTTTGTGCTTCTCATTACCACGATTCTTATGACGGCGCTGCTTTATCTGGCTTATTTTGTATTCCGAAAAGACAAAGGCTCGCCGAAAAGAGGCGTCTTTTCCTTTGCTAGCTCCTTCGGCAATGTCGGGTATATGGCAATCCCCTTTCTCCAAATACTCACAAACAAC
>JAQVME010000056.1 GCA_028703745.1 Clostridia bacterium | reverse complement strand
GGCGGCAAACCCAGTATTGTGTTTCGTACGGCTCCGCCTACGACATAAAGCGGCTTATCAAAATAAGCGGCAAGCTTCTTCAGCGCCGCGCGCTCATTTTTCATAGACCTCCGGTTTGAGCACGCAGACGTCGGGAAGGTTCCTATATTTTTCGTTATAATCCAGCCCGTATCCCACGACAAATTCGTTAGGAACCTTGAATCCGATATAATCGCCTTCTATATCCGCCTCGCGCCTTTCGGGCTTGTCGAGCAGTGCGGCTATCCTGATTGACTTAGGATGTCTTTGTTTAAGCAGCCTTTTCAAATAGCACAGGGTATTGCCGCTGTCTATTATGTCCTCGACGATGATGACGTTCTTGCCTTGAATAGGTCCGGAGATGTCCTTCATTATTCTGACTTCGCCGCTGGAGGACAATCCCGCACCGTAACTCGAGACCGCCATAAAATCGAAGTTGATTTCGGCGTTTATCTTTCTGACAAGGTCGGCGAAAAACAACACCGCTCCCCGCAATATACATACCATAAGTATGGGTTCGCCCTCATAATCCTTCGAGATGCGCGCGGCTATCTCGTCGGTTCTCTTTTGTATTTCTTCGGCTGTAATCAGCACCTTTTTGATGTCTTTGTGCAGCATAGTCACTCCTTTATTATGTTTATTATTTCTTTGGTATACTTGTCAACTTTTATTTTGTCGGAAATTTCCATTCCGCACACCGCCAGCGCCTCACCCTCATATGCAAGCACCAGCAATTTGTCTCTTTCGTCTGCTGTTAGCTTAATGTCAGTCAAAAAATCGCTGAGCTTCTTTGTCCTGCCGTTGCAACGCTTGAAGATGTCGCCTTCCTGTCTTGTGCGCATAACCGCTCCTTCGGGTATCTTATTCGCGTCGAATGATATTCCTATAGCTATATTCTGTGTTTTTTCAAACCTATAGCAGCTACCTTCGAATATATATTCGGTATCCAAGCTGAAAGGGCTACAGAAATACTCCTTGGCGGTGTCTTTTCGAAAAGCCAGTCTGTCGTACTCTTTGACGGCGATTATACCGAAGGGAAGGTTTATGACGGCGTTGTTTTGCTTGCCGCACAGACTGATGATGTATTCGAGGTGTCGGCTTTCTATATCCTGAACGGCGCCCATCCTTGAAAGCAGTTCGTTTATGGAATATTTTGCAATAAGCGAATGCGCCTTGCGCAGCTGCTCTATATCGAGGTAAAAACTGCCGCCGTCCTCGAAAATGTCCAGTAGCTGTGTTTGCAGGTAAGCCTCAGTTTCGGCGGCGTTTTCGGCTAGGCGCAAAAAGCTGTTTTCTATGTTTGTAAATTTCTGTTCCAAAGTTGGGAATACCATATTGCGCAGAAAGTTTCTGGTATAATCGTTCAGTAGATTTGTGCTGTCGTTTATATACGGAATACCGCAGTCGGCGGCGTAGTGTTCAATCTGTTTCCTACTGTATTTTATTAGCGGATGAATATAGCCGCCGCGGTCGACAATGCCCCGCAGCCCTCTTGTGCCAGTGCCTCGCAGTATGCGCATCAGAATCGTCTCGGCGTTGTCGCTCGCGTGGTGCGCAAGCGCTATATAGTCAGCTTTCTTTTGCTCAAGCAGCGCGTCAAAAATGCCGTAACGCAGTCTGCGCGCGGTAAGTTCAAGCGACTCTTTGGTTATGCGGCTTTCCGCCGGAGCGTCCACCGAAAAGCTCATAAGCTCTATATCGTTTCGCATGCAGAAATCGGCGACGAACCGGCTGTCTCTTTCCGATTCCTCTCCTCTTATTCCGTGTTCGATATTTATGGCAAAAACCTGCGCGCCGCTCTTTCTGAGCAGGTCAAGCAGTACCATAGAATCGGCTCCGCCTGAAACACCCACGCCGATTTTTCCTTCGGGAATAACAATTTTCATATTGATATTATATACCGAAAACAAGGGTATATCAAGGACAAAATGCCACGGCTAAGGATTTTTATAGCTTATTCTCCGTCTTGATTACTCTTGCCGCCATACAAGACATATCGTCGGGCAGACTTGAACCGCACATTCTTTCTGCATTGTTGACTATAAGCTCGGCAAATACCTGAGGATTTACGGTATCGGAAGTCAATAGGATTTCTTTGACCATATCCACGCCCAGGCTGTCGGCAATGCCGTCGGATATAAGCACGATTATGTCGCCGTCCGAAAGTTTCCTTTGCTCAACGATGGGATACGTTTCTTCTATTATACCCAGCGGCAGACTGCCGCATTGTATGACCTCTACGCCGCCGTTTGATAAAATAAAACTCTCTCTGCCTCCTTGCTTGATGAAATCGGCGGTGCCGTTCCTGACGTCAATAACGACGATATCCAGAGCGTTGAACTCCTCCTCCTCCCTAAGTCCCAGCAGCCGCCCTACGCATGAAAGCACGGTATTATGGTCGAAACCGGCTTTGTAGAAGCTCTCAATCATAAGCACGGCGTTCATTGACGCATCGTATGCCCTTTGTCCGCTGCCCATTCCGTCAGACAGAATAAGCATTATTTTGTCCTCGGAAATCCTTTCTGCCTTTCTGTTGTCCCCGCATTGCTGTTCCTTTGCCAGCGCCATATCTCCATAGACGATATCGTATGCGGGCGCGACTATGTAATGCAGCACGATATTGCCCTTTATGTTGTTTTCACGCGAATGTTCAATCATTTTTTGCTGCATCATGTCCGACAGAATGCCGGCTATCTCGGCGCGTTCGGCATCTCCCTCCTTGACGTTCAGGGTTATCCTGTCAATCCTCTTGTTGCGACCAAAAACTATTATGTCGTCGGCAAGTATGTTGACCCGGCAAAGCTCCTCGAAAATTCCCTTTTCGAGCAGTGTGTCATAGCTTACGCACGCCCGCATATCCTCGCCGAGTTTTTCGAGAATAAGGCCTACGCCGCCCATCTGGGTTATTATCATCTCCCTGCCCTGTTCTATTGACTGCTCTATCTGCTGCCTTTTTTTATAGCGCGACACAATGTCGTTCGTCGAGTTGATAAGAGTGTTGACCCTCTTGCACTGGCTTGTCAGCATGGGCGGAGTGTCAAGCAGCGTTGCCTTACCGCTTTCCATAGCCGCCAGCACCAGCCCCGAAACTGCGTACGAGGTGTCGCCTATCTTTTCTCGGCACACACCGCTGTTGGGACAGCTGTTGCAACACTTGTTGCAAATCTCACGCGTTATTAACTTTTCGTCGTAATTGGTTTTTTTACGGTTGAGATCGGCTTTCAAAATATCCTGTATGTCGTAAAAGATTTGAGACAAGCGGTCGAGCCGTTTTGCCACGTCGCCACGGTCGCGGTTGAGTAGCGTACGCGTGGAAAATCCCGCCAAATTTACCGATTCAATCTTTTTTATTTTGCGAACTAGTCCGGCGGGCACGAAAAGAGCCAGCGCACCGCCGCACACGGGCGGCAGAACGGTCATAAGTTCTACGCCGCACCCGAAAAAGTAATTGATGCCGAAGAAGGCGAGTATAACGCCTGCTACCGTAACATAAATGTTGTTACGCTTGAACGACATAGCGACGAGCGCCAGACACACAAGCAGTGCCAGCGCAAAAAAGGATTGTGAAGCAATAGCGTAGCTCAATCCGAAAACCGATGCAGCCGTAAGCGTCAGAGGATAAAGAGTCTGCTTGCACAAAATAATGGCAAACACCGCCACGGTATATAACACGGCGAACCCGAAGGGCTCAAAGTAGCTCACTCCCGTAAAAAGCGCCGTCAGAAACAAAAATAGCGACAGCCTTTCTTCATGGCGCAGTTTGTATTTCAGACCCCTTGTTAATAGAGGTTGCAAAAAGGTTGCGCAACAAAACATAAACGCCTCGGCTCCCAGCAAGGTGATGACTGTATTTGTTATTTGATAGATATCCGCCGTAAACATAATAAGCAGAGGCAGACAGCTCAGAAAGGTGTATATGCTCAAAAACAGCATAGTAATCTTTTTTTTCAGCTTATAATGCAAAAAATACGCCGACAGCGTGACGGCGCAGGGGCACAGAGCAAAGACGAGATTTATTGCCGTGGGCGAAACCAGCATAGAGGCGACGGCATAAAGCGGACACAGCACGAGAATGTTCTGGCGGCAAAACAGCAGCGCCATGAAAAATCCCAGCGCGAACGGGCGTATACCCATGTTCTTTTCCGCAAAAAAGAGTAACAAAAAAATGACGAAATAAGAGGTATAAAGTATAGGCTTTTTATTCATTTTCCACCCAAAAAAAGTTCTGCATTTATAATAGTGTAGAACTTTTATGACGGAAATCTATGGCTAGTTTTGGGGAAAAACGGCTTTTATGCGCTTATCTCAAGAAAGGTGAAATTGAGTCCTTTGTATCGCATAATTACCTTGCCTTCAATAAGTGACACATCGTCCATAACCTCGCCCGAATGGCTGTCGAGGGACCAGTTCCGGTTGTCACCGAGGAAGAACATCTTGTTTTCGGGCACCACAATGTCCATTTCATAATAGGACCGCGTAATAGGCTCGTTTATATAGTCTTCATCGAGCCGCACTCCGTTGCGGTATATCTGGTATATATCCTGCCCCTCGTGGTATTTTATTTCTATTCGGTCGCCCTCAAGCCCTATGACTCTCTTGATCAGACATTTATCGTACGCCTCGGAATTAAATACTACCACGTCGCCGTGCTTAATGTTTTTTGTGCGGTACACCAGCACCTTGTCGCCGTCATGAACGTTTGGCTCCATCGATTCGCCCTCTATAGGAAACACCACCAGCTTGTACCTGCTGATATAAAATGCCGTCGCCATGCACGCAATGCATACGATAACCAAAAATATTATAAACCCTTTGGATTTTTTGTCCATTTTGCTCCTGTTAAATAAATATTATTTTTCCGACTATTACGCCGTTTCCGGCGATTCTTATGGCTTTTATGTTGTCCCAGTCCTCAAGCGCCATCATACGGCTGTTTTTGAATTCACTTGCAGAAATTTTGTGGCTTATGAACGCCCCGCTCGAGCCCTTCATACAGCTTTCGACGGCGTATTCGTCTATGGTCTCGCCTTTTTTGACAAGCAGTGTTATTTCAAGAGTAAGCTCAGTCGCCGAATAAACGTCTATCTGCAATATTCTGCCCTTGTTATAAGCAGCCAGCCTGCCGATTTCGTAATTAACAAGTTCTCCTGCGTCGCATACTACGCCCTTGAGACCCAGTGGCGTCTGTTTAAGCGCAAGGCTGTCCTCGAGCAAAATATCTTTGCTGCTTTCCTCGGAGAAGCCGCCTGTGCCCATCGAACCCTCATATACTATGCGACTGAAGCTGTCATCGGTTTTTCGCAGTTGCAGCCCGTCCAGCTCGGCAAAATCCTCAAAGGAGGACATACCGAAACCGTCTTTGTACGTTATGTCACAGAACGCAAACATCGGTCCCTGACTTTGAACGGTGTCCAGCTTGACCAGATATTGGCTTTTGCTAACCGCCTCGCACTTCTGCTCGCGCCAGTTGCGTACAAGATGATCGTATTCGCCGTAAGAATAATAAGCAATTATTTCTTTGATATTGCGGCAGCTGTCTGCATAAATATCCAAATACAGATTACCCTCGCTGGCTCTGATATCTATTTTTGGGCGCTCCGGAACAGTTCTTCCGTAAAAAACATCATCCATCCACTTCGCCAGAGATTTGTACGATTGCTCTCTTATGGTGTCGCCGCTTCTCGGCGTAATGCTTATGCGCGCTTGATTCTCCTTGAATAGACCCAATAGGTTTGATAACCTGTCTATGTCGGCCTTTTTGCTATTCGAGCATACCGCAACAAAAACGGGAACATCGACGTGCTTAGCGTACGCCACGGAGGCAACTCCGGTAAGCCAGCAAAGTAGTCTTTGGTCAATCTGCAACTCCTGCTTGCCGCCGTATTTATTTAGGTTTTTGTACTCCTTGTAGCCCGCTCCGTTGACTAGCGCCAGCCCGCAAACGCGTTTGTCCATGCCCGCCACCTGCATCGCCACCTCGGTACCGTCGCCGATACCCATGACAAGCACTTCCTTTCCGCCCAGCGCGTCGTTTATATAGGTGACAGCGCGTCTTATTATTACGGAATAAAGGTATTGACATGTGTCCTTTGCCGTGGGACAAACCGCGCTTAGGTGTTCGCCGGCTTTTTCGATGTTTCCGTAGCTCAGGGACTCGGGGAATGTTGTGCGGTACTCTTTTCCTATGCCGCTGCAATCGGGCACCACAACGGTGTAGCCGCGCCCTGCAAGGTCGGCGACTACCTCGGCTTGCACTCTCTTGTGATAATTCTGTACTATTATGATATATCTGTTCGAGGGAGTAATGCGTGTCACTTCGGCGGCGACAATGACTGCGCCGTCGGGCGTTGAAAGGGCATTGAAGGACACGCAACTCACAGTAAGACCGTTCTCCGTGTATTCTTCAAGGCTTTGCGCCTGTAGCTCTTCCCCGTCGGCGTTAAAATCTTGCCAAACCTGCGCGGGGGTCATTACTTTATAATCCATTTCTTTGCTTCTTCTTGGTTATTATTTTATATAAAAGCTTTTGGACTTCCACAAAAGGTATAATCAAAAATGCCAGTCCCAAACTAATCATAAGCGCCTGCCACGGAAGGAATACCGTGCTGAACGCGCCGCGCATAAACGGCAACACTATAACCAAGGCAAGCAGTACGGAACCGATTATGAAAGAAAGGTTTAGGAACTTATTTGAAAGCGGATTGCCTTTGAAAAGACTGATGCTCTGCGAGCGCATGTTGTACGCATGGAACAGCTGTATCATACACAGTGTGACAAATGCCATGGTCATAGGCAGTCTGTCGTCGATGTGGAAATAATCCTCGAGCACAAAAAATCCAATAAAGAACGAGCCCAGCACCAGTACCGTCTGCATAACGCCCTGAATAATGATATCTATACCCGTCTGACCGGCAAACAGGCTGGCTCCTTGTTTTCTGGGCGCCTGATCCATAACGTTTAGCTCGGCTTTTTCCATGCCCAAAGCAAGCGCCGGCAAGGAATCCGTGACTAGGTTTACCCAGAGTATCATGACCGGTGTCAAAAAGTGTACTTCGGGCGGCATAAACAGCGTGACTATAAATAAGCACAGCACCTCGGCAATATTTGCCGAAAGCAGGAACTGTATGGCTTTCTTTATGTTGGCATAGACCTTCCGGCCTTCCTCTACGGCGTTTATGATGGTTGCAAAATTGTCATCGGCAAGCACCATATCCGAAGCGCCCTTGCTGACGTCCGTACCCGTGATGCCCATGCCTATGCCGATATCCGCCTGTTTTATGGAGGGCGCATCGTTTACGCCGTCGCCAGTCATAGCTACAATATAACCTTTTGACTTGAACGCCTTGACTATTCTCACCTTGTTTTCGGGGCTGACTCTGGCGAACACCCTGTATTTTTCTAAATCCTTGAAGAACTCCTCGTCGCCAAGCTGGTCGAGCTGCGCGCCGGTGACAACAAGCTGGTCGTCTCTGTCAAGTATGCCCGTTTCCCTTGCTATCGCCGAAGCGGTGTCGATATGGTCTCCGGTAATCATGATAGCAGTCATACCGGCTTT
>JAQVME010000055.1 GCA_028703745.1 Clostridia bacterium | reverse complement strand
CGCGCGGGCATCGTCGCCGGCGTGGGCGTGTCCAGTCAGATGAACTATCTCGTAATAAACGCCGTTGTAGGACTCAGCGCTGGGGGCAGTATAGTAATAAGTCAATATTTTGGCGCTAAAAAATACGTCGACGTAAGCAAAGCTGTCAATACGCTTATAACTTTCCTAATTGTTTGCGGAGTGGCGCTCACCGTGGTTACGCTGCTTTTGTCGGATTCAATAATTAGACTGCTGAAAACTCCCCAAGCCGCCTTCAAAGAGGCGAGAGATTATTTCTTCTACACCATGTCCGGACTGGTGTTTATATTCGTATATAACGGCATAGGAGCCGTGTTGAGAGGATTGGGCGATTCCGTAAGACCGCTTATATTCATCGGTATTGCTGCGGCGCTAAATATCGGCTTAGATGTGCTTGCCGTGGCGGCGATGGACATGGGCGCGGCAGGAGTCGCCGTCGCAACAGTGGTTGCGCATTTTATCAGCGCGCTAATCAGCGCAATATACCTCATAAAAAAATGCAAAAAAAGCCGTTTGGATAAGTTTAGATTCCGCATGGAAAAACAAAAGCTAAAAGAGCTTTTGAAAACGGGGGTACCCACGTCTATTCAAAACACCGTAGCCTCGCTGTCTTTTGTGGCGCTAACGTATATAATAAATATCTCGTACGGGGATTCCGTAGCCGCGCTTGCCGCCGGCAGTATGGCGTTCAAAATAAATTCCTTTGCCGTGTTGCCCTCACGCTCGCTGAACGGCAGTATAGCCGCTATGGTCGGCCAAAACAAAGGAGCGGGGGACAAGGCGCGAATAAAAAATACCCGCAATTACGGTTTAATAATAGGTCTTATATTCGGTTTTATTTTTAGCGCGGCGACTTTTTTCTTTGCAGAAAGCCTGCTCAAAATCTTCAATCCCGATACCCAAACGCTTGAAATGGGAACGCTATACGTCAAATCATTTGCATTGGACTATGTCATTTTGCCTTTCTCTATCAGCCAATACGGATTGACCGACGGACTAGGCAGAACTAAAGTCAGTATGTGGGTAAACTCGGTCTCTTCACTTGCACTGCGAGTGCCCGGAGCGTATGTTATGGGAAAGCTACTCGGTTGGGGTTTAAAAGGGATAGGCTACGCTATCCCTTTATCTTCGCTTTTCAGCGCGGTAATTATGTTCGTTTATGTCAGAAGAAATATATCCAAAGAGCTGAAAATCTAACTTATTTTTTTGAATATATGTCGAGTATTGTCAGCGCCATTTCTACGCCCTTTCCGAAGCATTCGGGCGATAGGTTGTCGGCGTGGTCTTTCCTAGTGTGGTAATATTCGGCGGGACCCGGATCCATGGCGGCGAGCGCGCCGGCTTTTATGCCTGCCTGTGTCAGCGCGGCGGAGTCAGAGGCGCCAAGAAAAATCGAGCCGTGGGGAAGGGGTTTGCCAAAGACTTTTTCGGCGGCTTCATCTATAAGAGCTATAGCTTCGGGATGGTGCTTTACCGTGCCGCTGAGGTCTTTTACGTAGTTTGTCATATGCTGGAGGTCGCGGAAGGTCTCAAGACCGATAAACATAGTTGGGAGGGTCTTGCATTCCGTTTTGTGAGCGGCGGCAAAAGCCTTGGCTCCGCGGAGTCCGGCTTCTTCAGAGCCGGTAATCAGCACCATAACCTCGGTGTCCTCAAGCGCTGTTCCGGCTTCTTTCAAATATTTAAGCACGGAAACGCAAGCCAGCGAGCCGGTCAGGTTGTCGTTGGCGCCGGGAACAACTTTTTTGTAATTTGAGAAAAGAAAAAGCGCAATATATCCGGGCAAGAAGCACAGCATTACGATGAACATCCACCATTTGAAGCCGGCGGAAATGCTTATTATACTGAATACCAGCGAGGTGAGGATGCCGAATATTGCCAAAGCCAGTCCTCCAATAAAAGCTGTTTTGCCGAATTTGTTGAAAACCGTCCATTCGTAAGCGGCGTCTGAGTGACCGGAAAAGATTATTCTTTTCATAGGAGTGTTCAGAGGGTTTTTTACGGCAATAAGGTTCGAAGAGGTAGTGGTTTTATAAAAAGGGTCGAGAAATTGCTTGTAAAGTCCGAATTCCGCTACAAAAATAATAAGCGAAATAAGGCACATAACCAGCGGCGCCCACACCACGCGTAGAGCGTAAAAAAGTATTCCTGCAAGCACCAGTACGGGTATTATTTTGCTGAAGCCCATAAAAGCCTTGGAGGCAACGGGGAATTCCTCTATGACGGCGCTGTCCGCCCAGTTATTCTCGGCTATTTCTTTTTTTAAGTACTCCTGCGCCTGTCTTTCGCCGTCGCTTCCTGATTCGCGCGGGGGCAGCGAGGAGCAGATATATTTTATGGCGTCCATAGAATATTCCGTTGCGTTATTTTGTAGCTCTTTATTGATTTCCAAAATAGATACCTCCCATTTTTTATTAAATTATAAACCCCGGCAGGGGGGCAAGTCAATACGGCAATTACCCTTTATTTATAATTATTTAATTTGCATAACATTGACTATGTAATAAATATTTGCTATTATTACATTATGAAAAAATCGGAGAAAGGTATAGGCAACAGAATAAACAAAACAGCTGTCCGCAGGGCGCTTTGTATAACGCTCGTATCGGTTTTGCTGGTATGTTTGGTTGTTTTATCCCCGTATTTGGAAGAAGACCCCGTCACCGCCTTCATAAATTATTTTAACACCTTTCCTTCGGCGCGGGTTTTCACAAAGGCTACTCAGACGCTTGCCTTGAGGCAGGGCGTTTTTGTGGCAAGCTATGACACCAGAAGCGACGTCATCATAACGAGGCAAAACCTCATTGACGAATACAAGGAGCATTTAGAAAACCTTGAAGGCGCCGACGAAATAACAGACGACATATATTTGTTCGGTTTTGCATCGAGAACGCAAGAGCTGGTTCCTCCGACCTACAGCCATATCGTCGCTATCAAAGGCGATTACGCCATAGTCGTAAAGCCCACCTTTCCGTCGGGAGCCGACACCACCTTTGACGACATCGAATACAGAATAGGCATGATAAAATTCCGCGGCGATAACGCAGGAGACAGAACGGCCTTCAACGCGGTATATACCGGCACGGATTTTACGCAGATGCGCTTCGCAGGCGACGCATACCTTGCTATTTTGAATGACAAGGACGACATAAAACTCGATGCGGATACGGTTACTTTCTACGATTATACAAGCTCGCACAAGCTGCTTGAGGTCTTTCGGGTGCGGGCTGACATCAGCTACAATTTTTCGCTTTTCGACGACAACCTTGTGGCATATACCACCAACAAGGCGGAATTTTACAAAACGGGCATAGTCGACGGCAAAGGCTATCTTGTGCTGACTGATACTTACAAGCCTTTCCCTGAGGATACCGACGGCACGCTTGACAGCGTTATGACTACTATGGTGTCCTATCTCGGCAACAACTGGTTTTTGCGGCAGGGGTATATCGAGGCTAGCACGGAGGACTTCACCCCTGAAGACCTTGCAGGCATACAGGGCAAGCTTATGATAGTCGACAGGTTCGACAGCCAGACGGGACAAACGACCGCCAATTACTTGCTTATGCGCTCCGACAGATACAATTCACGCAGCAAGGTTATGCTTTCCAACGACAAGCTCGTACCCGATATGGTAGCAAACCGCTACAACGTAGGCAGTACCCGCGATATAGCCGACTACCTCAACAATCAGGTGGAGAAGGGCGCCGACGAAAAATTCGCATATTATCCGCCGTCTATGCCTGTAGGCGCGCTTCCGAAAGACGGCATGAGTATAGTCTATTATTATTATTTCCCGTATGCCAACGAGCCTGAAAGATACGTTATTTCCTTTGTTATGATGGATGCCAACGGCAATATATTTCACCCGAAAGATAACATATTTATGCCGCTGCTTATGATTGACGGCACGGGCGTACAAATAGCCGATCCCGATTATGAGATAGCATACGGCAATGTACAACTCATCGACAAGAACAATAAGGTATCGGTTATCAAGGAATACGCCTACGGCGAGTACGGCTACATAAACGTTGCCAGCAACAACGGCATACTCATAGCCGCCGAATACAACCTGAAAAGCGCCGATAAAGAGATGTTTTACGGCGCGTTTGACGCAGAGGGCAGGCAAATAACCCATTTCAAATATTTGGAACTGTCGCTTTTCTACGGCGAATACGCCATTGGCATGAACAAAGTAAACGACGATTACCGCTATTACCGAATTGACAAGAGCGGAGATGAAACCGTAATTGACGACGTGCTGGCGGTGCGCAACGGAGTATACATCACAGAAGAAGGCGGCAAGGTGGGACTAAAGGCGTATGACGGGACGGTACTGCTTGCTAACGAGTATGATACTATCGACGTGCTGGAAACCTTCCTTATTGACGGGCTTTTTCAAAAAAGTGTCGTGACCGCCTCAAAAAATAACCGCGGATTTATCTTTTCGCTGGAGCATTAAACAAAAAATGGAAACAGAAATAAAAGGCGCCGACGGCATAGCGCGCGGCGCCGAAATAATTAAGAGCGGAGACATTGTTGCTTTTCCGACTGAGACGGTTTACGGTCTTGGCGGTGACGCGCTGAACGCTACCGCCATAAAGAAGATTTTTGAGGCGAAAGGGCGACCGCAGGACAATCCGCTCATTGTTCATATCAGCGACAAGAGTCAAGCGGAAGGTGTCGCGCATGTCACGCCTGCGGCGTTAGCGCTCTTTGAGAGATTTGCTCCCGGTCCGCTGACGGTAGTGCTGAAAAAAAAGGATTGTATACCCTCTGAAGTCACAGCAGGGCTTGATACAGTGGGCATAAGAATACCAAGGCACGATATAGCGCGCAGGCTGATAAGTCTTGCCGGCACGCCTGTCGCAGCGCCCTCTGCAAACACGTCTTCAAGGATTAGCCCGACGACGGCGGCGCATGTTTATGAGGATATGAAAGGGCGCATCCCGCTTATTCTCGACGGCGGTCAATGCGAAATCGGTATCGAATCGACGGTGCTGGATATGTCGGGGGAAGTTCCCGTCATACTTCGCCCCGGCGCCGTCACGATTGAGATGCTGCTTGAGGTGCTGCCTATGGTGATGAACAGCCGCGGCGAACTCAAAGTGGCGAAAGCTCCGGGTATGAAATACAAGCATTACGCGCCAGTGGTGGCGTGCGCTCTTGCGTCCAGCGCAGAAAGCGCCAAAAAATTCTATGCCAGGCTTGTGGCGGATGGTCATAAACCGGTGATTATCGGACGAAAGGGATATGTTTCTGATGCCTCCATAAAATTCATGGACGCGGGCGATACCGCCGCGGAAGTAGCCAGGAACATTTATAAGCTTCTACGCGATGCCGAAAAGCTTTACGACTACATTATAATCGAAAAATTTTCGGATACGGATTTGGAGTATTCGATTATGAACCGCTTAATAAAATCCACACAGGGAGTAATTATATGAAAAGACTTATTCTACCCGTAATTTTGTTTTTGGTCATCGCGCTTTCAGTGACGGCAGGTCTGCTGGGCTTCGGCAACCGACCGGCGCCAAAAACGGTTACTATTCCGACTGTCGAAGAATTGAATTTGCATGAGGAACTAAAGACCTCTCGCTTCGGGCTTTTTTATTATGAAGGCAATACGGCAAGAAGCGTTCTGGAGGACGATTTAGTCATTGATGCTACTAAGCCAATGGTAATAACCACCCACGGCATGCTGGCAGACGGCGGATACAGCTTTGATTTCGGGTTCGGAGACAGAGCCATATGGCAGAGCGCCGGATACAACTGCTTCATTTTCCGCTGGTCGCAGTTCTCTGATGACATGGATGCATTTTCTATTGAAAAGAAGGAATGGTCGGGCAGAAGCTCAAAAGCTATGAAATTCGCTTACGAAGACGAGAACGGTGACAGAGTTGATGAAACGGTGAATATTCCGAACTACAGCCTTGCGGAAATATTCGGCGCTTATTACAACGAATTTATGACGAAATACGACATAAAAAGTCCGGAGATAAGGTTTATGGGGCATTCAATGGGTGGTCAGCTCACCATGGCAATAGCCAGTTATGTCAAAACCATGGTGGACGTCGGCGCCTTGAGCGCAAGGTATATGTTCAACAGAGTGACGATGCTTGACCCGTTCTTGTCCTCCATAGCCAATGATGTGCCGATAGACTGGCTTGACCGTACGATAGGTCAAGACGGCAGCGCCGGACTGGTTATTGAAATAGCCCGGGAGTACGCCGCCGCGGGCATACCCGTTGAATACATATGCAGCGGCTTAGCCGACGCTATGGTAAACAATACGCACCGCAAGGCGCTCATAGCAAATACGGTTTATATCAAAGTTGATAGCTCGTATCTTGTAGGCGATATTTTTGAGGTATGGGCCGATAGGCATCAGGTGGCGGTGGACTGGTATAACGCCGCAAAGAGTCAATATTATTATGATGATACAGTCAGCGTAAATTTCGCTGCGGCGGCGTCGACTCCGACGGTATATGCTTTGGCGCAGCTGGGCGGAAATTATTTAATGCGCGAGAATATAACCGAAGAGGTTTCAGATGACGTAATATACTCTAACAAGCTTGCCGGCGGCATAATCGCCGGTTACGCTTTCTACGACGAAAATGATAACGGGCTGTGTGACGACAGCTTCCTGAATATGCGCGGCGGCATCAAGGTGGAATTGTACGAAGGGACCAGCCTTGTTGCCACGGCTTATACGAATAGAGGCGGCTATTACAAATTTGTGCTGACAGAGGATTATACAGGTAAAGACCTGAACATAAAAACGTGCGTTACATCGGCGCAAAAAGCCGTGGGAGAAGGCAACCTGCTGCTCACAGGCAACGGCATAAACGCAGAAGGCGAAAGCGACGTATTCTCGCTTTCCGCCGACAAGGAGATAAGGATAATAAATATCGGCATAAGATAACCGCCGCGCCAAAAAAACTTTGGCATAATCCGTTTACTTTATCGCCGTACGGTTTTATAATACCATATGAATAAACAAAAGGAGATTTTATCTTGAAAGCTACTTTTAGAAAGGGTATTCACCCTGACGGTCGCAAGGATGTCACAAAAGACATTGCTTTTGAGGTTATGGAGCCGGGGGACAAGGTCTATATACCCGTCTCGCAACATATAGGCGCGCCCTGCACCCCGACGGTCAATAAGGGAGACAGGGTCAAGGCAGGCACGCTTGTCGCCGTATCAAACGGCTTTGTGTCGGCGAACATTTTCAGTAGCGTAAGCGGCGAGGTGGACGGCTTTGTATTCAGAGAATGCGTACTGGGGCAAAAGATTCGTCATATAGTTATAAAAAATGACGGATTATACGAAGAGCAGAACTTGCCCGTTCTTGAACAGCCGGAGGGCAAGGAGATTGTCAACCGCGTAAAAGAAGCGGGTATCGTGGGTATGGGCGGAGCGGCGTTTCCCACGCACGTCAAGCTCAGCCCGAAGACGGCTATCAAAACGCTAATCTTAAACGGCGCAGAATGCGAGCCGTATATAACCGCGGATTATCGCCTTATGCTGGAAAGACCAGCAGAAATAATAGAAGGCG
>JAQVME010000054.1 GCA_028703745.1 Clostridia bacterium | reverse complement strand
TCACCGGACGCGGCGAAGAGGCGCATATACGCAGAGTAATACTCAACGGCAAGGAACTGATAAACAGGCAAACTGATTTTATTACACTAAAGCGCGGCGGAGAACTTGTTATCGAATATTGAGGTTAATTAAAGCGGCAACCGCCTTGCAGTTGCCGCTATTTTCATCAAGACTGCTTATTTTTTATTAACTATAATTTTTCTTCGGCTATTTTTGACGATAGCATATCGACATAATTCCTGTCGTCTATGGGTATTGCGATTTCTTTGTTTTCCCAAGCCGAAAGATATGCAGCGTTGATAAGCTCTACCGCATTAAGTCCGTCTGTTAGCGGTGAAAGTAGCGGAGAGTTGTTATTCAAAGAATTAACGAAATTTTGTATTAACTTTCGTTGCTCGCCTAAACGTGCGACAAATTTGAAGCGAAAATAACTGTATCTTAACGTTTTACGCTGTACCGCGCCGTAGCCGTTTTGTGTCGAAGCATTTATTTCCCCCTCGCTTTTTGCAAAGGCATAGTACTTCATTCTTAGACCGTCAATGACGATTCGTCCCTTGTCTCCGGCTATTTCCAAACGGTTGGTGCCTCTTAGCTCGTGAGTGCTTGCGGAAAAACTGCAAAAAACGTCATCCTCATAGCGGAATAGGGCGGTAACATCGTTTTCGACGGTAATATTGCGGTTTTTGGTAAAGGCTCTTACCCATACGCTTTTTGGCATACCGGCAATCCATTGCAAAAGGTCAAGCTGATGTATGCATTGGTTTATCAAAGCTCCGCCGCCTTCGCCACAAAAACTTGCCCGCCATCCGCCCTCATTGTAGTAGGCTTGTGAACGATACCAGTCGGTTATGATGTAATTTATGCGTACAACCTTTCCTAAGGCGCCGCTTTTCACCAGGCGTTTTGCCCTTGCATAAAGAGGATTTGTGCGTTGGTTGTACATGACCGCGGCTTTTACCTCGGGATGCGACTTTGATACGGCAATGAGCTTTTTAACAGCTTCGGTTGTGACGCCTACGGGCTTTTCTACCAAAACGTCAACGCCGTTCTCTATGCAGTATTCGGCTATTTCGGTATGAAAATAATGTTCCGTTGCAATAATGACGGCTCGGGGCTTTATTTCCTCGAGCATAAGCTTATAATCTTCGTAGCAAGGAATGAAGCCGTATTTTTCACAAAAAGTTGAGTACGCTTGCTTCTGCACGTCGCATATTGCAACCAGTCTTGCGCCCGTTACCTTGCCTTTCTTTAAGTTTCTTGCGTGAACGCTACCAATGCGTCCGATGCCGATTACAGCAATGCAAACCATAGTTTATTTATACTCCTGAATAAGCGCTGAAGCCGCCGTCTATAGGCACTACTATGCCCGTAACAAAGCCGCTTTTGTCATCATCGGTAAGCCACTCAAGGGTGCCGAGAAGTTCCTTCGGGGTGCCGAATCTGCCCATAGGCGTTTTGGAAAGAATCTTGTGTGAACGCGGGGTCAAACTGCCGTCTTCATTATAGAGCAGAGTTTTGTTCTGGTTTGTAGCAAAAAATCCCGGGGCAATTGCATTTACTCTTATGCCGCTTCCGGCAAAGTACACGGCGAGCCATTGTGTAAAGTTGGATATAGCCGCTTTAGCGCCCGAATAGGCGGGGATTTTTGTCAAAGGACAAAAGGCATTCATAGAAGAAATATTGATAATATTTCCCTTTTCTTTGTCTGCCATATCTTTAGAAAACACCTGTGTCGTAAGGAAGGTGCCCATAAAATTCAGATTGAATACAAAATCTACTCCTGCTTTTTCTAATTCAAAAAAGCTCTTTTTGCCGTCTTGGTGTTCGGAATGGAACTCAATATCAGTGCTTGCCTTGGGGCTGTTGCCGCCTGCGCCGTTTATAAGCAAATCACAGCAACCGAAATCCTTTTTTATTGCCTCATATGCCGCCTCAAGAGATTCTTTGTCAAGCACATTGGCTTTGTATCCCTTTGCTGAATAGCCTTTTTTGTTCAAGGCTTCGGCTATGGCTAAAACGCTGTTTTCATTGATGTCCAAAAGCGCGACGTTGTATCCCAAAGCGGCATAAAAGCTTGCTATTTCAGTGCATAGTACGCCGCCTGCACCCGATATTACAACATTCTTTTTCATTATTTTCTCCTGTCTGACTTTTCTATCGCTTCTATAAGACCTGCTATATATGTTGCTCCCAAGGCTCTGTCGTACAAACCGTAACCGAATCTGCCGCTTTCTCCCCAAATCATTCTGCCGTGGTCGGGACGGATATAGCCGTCAAAGCCGTCGTCCGCCATAGCTTTTAAGATGGCGTACATATCCAGGCTTCCGCAAGCCGAGGGGTGAGCTGTTTCGACAAAATCGAATTTGTCGGTGCGTTTGATGTTGCGTAGATGCAAAAAGGGTATTCTTCCCTTTGCAAGATGAGCAATAGCTATTATATCATTGGTCGCCGAAGCTCCCAGCGAGCCGGTACAAAGAGTTATACCGTTATAAGGGCTGTCAACGGTTGACAAAAACCGTTTGTAATTTTCGTAATTGGTTATTATTCTCGGCAAACCGAAAATGCCCCACGGCGGATCATCGGGGTGAATAGCCATTTTTACGTCGCATTCTTCGGCAGCGGGAATAATCTCTTCCAAAAAACGGGTAAGATTTTGCCACAAATCTTCTTCATTTTTTGCCGAGTATTCATTAAGGAGTGTTTTTAATCCGTTTTTATCGTAGCTACTGTCCCAACCGGGCAGGTTTAAATCAGAGGTGAGAGGATTCATCGACAGCACGCTGTCGTGATGATATGCCAGACTGTTTGAGCCGTCCGGATTCTTGTGCGCAAGCTCGCTGCGTAACCAGTCAAAAACAGGCATAAAGTTGTAGCAGATGCATTTTACGCCGAATTTTGCAAGTCGGCGAATATTTTCCTTGTAGTTTTCGATATATTCCGTTGCCGTCGGCTTGCCGAGCTTTATGTCCTCGTGAACGGGTACGCTCTCGATAACCTCGCACTCCAAGCCGTTTACTTTACATTTTTCGACAAGCGCGGCTATAGATTCTTGACTCCAAATCTTACCGACGGGCGTATCGTAAATTGCTGAGACTATACCGGAAACCATAGGAATCTGACGTATATCGTTTAGCGTGATTTTATCGTCTTTTCCATACCATCTGAAAGTAAGTTTCATTTGTTATTCCTTATTATTTAATAATTTTACACTATTTGCCCGATGCGCCGAAAAGTTTTGATATTTCGTTTGCCGCATTTAGCTTATATTCAAAATAATTCCGTTGAGCGTAACTAAGTTCATATTAGCATTGGTCATATCAAGAAGTCAATAGCTTTCGTGTCAATTATAGCGGCATCTCGTGAGGTTTTAGCATGTTATAAAGGAAAGCCCGCAAGAACGCTTAGCCGTAAATAGGTGAACAAGAACGCCAAGGCAAAAAGAATGACATTGACAATAGACTATAAATATGGTAATATGAAGAAATGAAATACTGTGCCGCTCATCGGAACAGCCTGCTTGCTAAAGAGCAAAAAGCAAAAAAAGTTGAGGCTTTCCGAATGTTTACTAAAAAGAAGGCATAGATATCGCGATAGCGGGAAGGAGAACTTGTGGGCAATAAAAAATTAAGCAAGAAGTCTGTTATAATTATCGTTCTGGCTGCGGTAATCGCGCTTGGAATAACAGGTACTATGTGTTTTTTGTTCATTCCGGTAAAAATCGATGTTGATATTTCGGCAATAGAAGCCGTAGGCAGTCGTGTGGAGGTAATAAAAGCCGAAGGTGACCGACCTACCTCTATATACATACCCGACGACGAAGAAAATATTTCTTCAACGCCGCTGAAAATTCTGTCCTTTACCGATACGCATTTTGATACATATCGCAAAAAAGGCTATTTCACCATGAAATACTTTATCGAAAATATTCAAATCGAAAAACCCGATTTGGTTGTTATTGTAGGAGACATGGTTACTTCCTCCACAAACCGTGCGCGCGCCATTCAGTTATGCGAGGTTATGGAAAAGCTTGAAGTATATTGGATTGCGGTTTTGGGAAATCACGAGGGGGATAACGTACTAAGTATTTCGCGAGAGGAATTTGTAGACATTTTTTCATCATATCCGCATTGCCTTATCGAAAATAATAAAAAGCAGACCGCCAACGGCGATGAAGTTTGGGGATACGGGAATACCCAACTCAATATTTTGACGGAGGGCGGCGCCGTTTCTCAATCGCTGTTTTTCCTGGACTCAGGGAGCGAGGTAAGCAAGGATGACGCAAAGAAGTTCGGTATTTCCGATGAGAGCTACGACTACGTAAAGCCCTCGCAGGTGTCATGGTACAAGGAACGCGCAGCTATGCTGGATGAGGGCGTAAAATCCATGGTATTTGTTCATATCGCCCCGCCCGAATACGCGGACGCGTACGAGGCTTGTCCGAAAACCCCGGACGGAGCATTGGATATCGGAGTAGAGGGAGAGGATGGCACCTTAGCTTCTTTCGGAGCCAAAAGAGAAAAGATAGGCTGTTCTGAATATAACGGAGGACTGTTCAATGCAATAATCGAGTGCGGGAGCACTCAAGCTGTCGTTGTCGGTCACGATCATGTCAATGATTTCCGAATTCGTTACAAGGGCGTATGGCTCTGCTATAATCGCGCTTCCGGCTATAGCAGTTACAACGTGGTGACCAAAGAGCAATCCGACAAGCTTATTCAAGGAGCAAGTCTATATATAATTAAATCTAACGGCGAAATCGAGTTCGGCGACATAATAAACGGTGAACGTTTTGACGATTCGCAAGCCTATAAGCTATACAAATAAGTAATGTAGAAATTTTTCGAGGTATTTAACCAAATCAAAAATGCGAAATTTTTTGTTTGGTTTCGTTATCAGCGGCAAGCTTTGGCGCTGATTTTCTCATTTATATTTTGCGCTTCTAATCAACATTTCAACAAACAAAATAAATATAAAAATATGTAATCTAGCAATAAAATACGATTTCTTATATAGAATACCAACTGTTATTATGATACAATTAAAAAATGAAACTGTTTTAGGAGCGATTATGAAAAATGTTACTATAGCCTATATTGGTGGAGGAAGTAAAAACTGGGCGCAGAAATATTTTTCCGATTTGTTGTTGCAAGACAAACTCGGAGGGATTATCCGTCTTTACGATATAGACAACGAGGCGGCAAAGCTCAATGAGAAGTACTATGCCAAAATGGTAGCCGACAATAAGGACACGGTTAAATCTGAATGGAAATGTGTCGTCGAGCCAAGTCTTGACAAGGCGCTGACGGGCGCCGACATAGTGCTGATATCCATATTGCCATATTCCCTACATAATATGTACTACGATGTTCACTACGCTGAGAAATACGGTATATATCAACCCGTGGGCGACACGGTAGGTCCAGGCGGCTATTCCAGAGCGTTGCGTACGCTAGGATACTTCAAATTTTTCGGTGAAAAGATTAAGGAAAATTGTCCAGACGCTTGGGTAATCAATTACACCAATCCTCTGTCGATGTGCGTAAACGCCCTCTATACAAGTTTCCCCGAAATAAAAGCTTTCGGTTGTTGTCACGAGGTTTTCAGCAGCCAAAAATTAATATGCGGCATAATGGATATGTACAACGCTTTGGACGCAGACGGACAGAAAGCCTTTCTGGCAAGCGACCTCAAGGGCGTAAAAGCCGCGCTTGGCAGATGCGGAAAGAAGTTTTCCGATTACAAGCGCCCCAAGACCGATCGACACGAAATACATACCAATGTTCAGGGTATAAATCACTTCACCTTTATTAATGAGGCTTCTTTCAAGGACAAGGATGTTATGCCTATCTACAAGGCTTTTGTACCTATGTTCAATGCAAGGCGCCGTCTGTTTCTTAAAAATATTGTCAAATTTGATATTTACGAAAAGTACGGCGTATTCGGCGCAGCAGGCGACCGTCACCTTGCCGAGTTTGTTCCGGAAACTTATCTTCCGCTCGGAAAGAAACATTACGGGACAAGCGGGTTCATACTGACTACTGTTAAGAACAGGCTTTTTAGAGATTTTTTGCGCCGCAAACAGCTTCGTTTGCTGGCAAACGGCAAAAGAAAAATAAAAATCAAAGCCAGCGGCGAGGAAGGTGTGCATCAACTGATTGCGCTCTACGGCTTGGGTGACCTTGTTTCAAATGTAAACATTCCTAATCGCGGGCAAGCTCCCGGACTTCCCGAGGGCACTGCCGTCGAAACCAACGCAAAGTTTTCTGACGGCAAGATCGAGCCTATGAACGCAGGCGAAATTAAGAACGGGTTTCTTCGCGCGCGAGTGACGTTGCACGCCGAGAACCAGCGCGACTTCATCAAGGCTTTCTTCGAAGAGGACAAAGATGGTTTACGAAAGGTGTTTATGAGAGACTCTTCTGTAGCCCGTCTGCCCGAGGCTACTCAATCTAGCCTTTTCGACGAATTGATTGATTGCAACAAGGATGTGCTAGCCGACTGGTTGAAAAAATAAATAACCCATTAACGAAATACAGTTTTTACTAATTAGGTAAAGGCGGTTTTGTTCGTAGCCCGAAATATACAAATAAATATAAAGGCGGTAACTCAATGTCAAACCCTTTTATCAAACTGAAAGACAGCATAAAAAGAATGGCAAACAATCCTTCGTTCACCTTGAAAGAACAGTTTGGCTATGCCAGTGGACGCTTTGGCAATGAGATGGGTCAGGATGTGGTAGGGACTTTCTTAACGATGTTCCTCGCAAAATATGTCGGCATCGAAGTGGCTGTTATTACCGTGCTTATGGGTATAGCAAGAGCGCTCAATATCTTTTGCGACCCCGTTGCAGGCACGATACTTGACAGAGGTTTCGGCAGAGGCCGTAGGAACGTGACAAAGCCCATTTTGCTGCTAACTCCTTTCCCCATTGCGGTGACGTCTATTTTGCTCTTCATCATACCTGCTCAGGGTATGACCTTTCGTCTTATATGGGTGTTCTGCTTCTACTTGATATATACGATTACCGACAACTTCTACGATATGAGTCTTTCCACGATGTCCGTGCGTATGTGCAGTAATCCCAAGGACAGAAAAAACTTTTATACGCTTGCCCAATTTGCCGCCAGTCTGGGTACTACCTTGCCCGCCGGCTTAATACCCATCTTTGTCAGCATCTATAAAGAAAACTTCGCGGCACAAGGATATGTCTATCTCATAGCCGGGACGGTTTTCGGAATATTGGGCCTTGCTGCTATGTTGGTACCGTACTTCACCTTGAAAGAAAGAAATCCTTCAATATCTATCAAAAAACCCAAGGTTGCTCTTAATGCCAAAGCCTTATTATCAAACAAACCTATGATCTTAGTCACCGGCGCAGAGCTGGCAGAATCAATCCGAAAAATCTGCTATGGCGCATTGCCTTTCTTTTATCTGGAAACGCTGGGCGCCTTTTGGCTTTCCACTGTGGTAGGCGCAGTGAGCGTTGTCCTCAATTATATAGGAATGCTCCTTGTGCCTTTCATAGGCAAAAAAGTTTCCCCGCGCAATATGATGGTCTACGGCTACCTTTATTCCGGTATTTGCTATTTACTCTTATTGCTGGTCGGATACCAATCCCTATGGATTGTAGGCATCTTGATTGCTAT
>JAQVME010000053.1 GCA_028703745.1 Clostridia bacterium | reverse complement strand
CGTATATGGACGGCGCCGACGCCGCGCCTTCAAAATACCCTTTTATTAGCGACGCCTTTGTTGCAAAAGAAATAGAAAGGGTCAAGGAGTTCTTCAAGCTGTTTGCTCCGAGCGAGATATCCGTAGGAGCGCTCGAGGACCTTTTCAAGGTGGCGGGCTACAAGTATGAGGAGCTTTATGACATCGTAGCGGAATTCCCCGGAGCCGCTATGCAGAACGCCACACGGCGTATGCTGTCCTCCATGCGCATAAATTCCTATCACAAGCTGTTTCTATTCAACGAGCTGGTCAAAAGCGATTTTGAGGGTAGCGTTGATATTATTTACAAAGACAGGATATTTTGCGGCAACGTGCTGAGATTGCGCGCTAAAGGTATCAGTAAGGACTATTTCAGGTATTACAAAGAAATAGTCGCCATGATACCCTTTTGCGAGGAACTGATACCTCTGAAGTGCGCCGAGTTGTCCGAAATAGTCAAGAGAGTGGCAAAGGGCTTTCCGATTGACGCGAGCGCCGACAAAGAAGGCGTTGTCAAATACCTTATCTTCACGCTGTACGCAAAACGGCTAAAAATCAAAATTGACCCCGAATATTACAAGCATATTTTCAACGCCTCCGAAAGCGGGGATTTTGAGGAAATGATAAAAAATTATCTATAAATAAAGTCGATATTTTATTGACTATTTTTTACTTATTATTGAGGTTTGCGCTATGCGCCGATATATATTATAATTAATATGTAATAATGCGCATACGTGAAGTCTGTTTTCGGACGGCTGTCCCGTATTTAGGAGCCTGATGAAAAAATCCGTAAAGAGCACGGTATTAATAATTATATTTGCATTGCTGGCGGCGCTGGCTCTTTCGGCATGTAAGGGCGAGGAAAAGGCGGCGTTTAAGGTCACCTTCAACGCTAACGGCGGAGAGGCTGTGGCGGAGCAGAGCGCAGGGTATATTCAGACCCGTCCCATGCCCATGAGAGAAGGGTATATTTTTGAAGGCTGGTATGTAGATGCGGATTTTTCGGCAATGCCCGTAAGTTTTCCTTATGAAGTATTTCAGAACGTCACGCTTCACGCGAGGTGGATAACCGAAGCGGAAGGCAGTCCGGGGCTGGTTTATCGGCTCGAAACGGATGCGGAAACATATACCGTGACTGGTTATGACGGCGGCTCACATATGGTACTCATCCCTATGGCGCATCTCGACAAGCCTGTGACGGCTATAGCTGACGGCGCCTTCAACGTCTGCCATACCGTGACGGAAATAAGTATTTCCGCCGCCGTTTCCTCTGTAGGCAGCGCATTTTCACGCTGTAACAACCTTAACACAATATCTGTCGCAGAGGGCAACGACCGTTATAAAGCCATTGACGGCGTGCTTTATACCTTTGACGGCATCGGACTGGTTAGCTATCCGCCGGCAAAGACCGCAAAGACCTTCGATATCCCAGAGGGTGTGGAGCGCATTGAGAACGCTGCATTGCGTTTTTGTCGCAACCTTGAGAACGTGGTTATCCCCGAAAGCGTTCAAAGCATAGCCAAATATTTTGAAGGTTGTTATTCCCTAAGAACTATCGACGTTGAAAGCCAAAACGCCTTTTTCAAATCCGAGGGCGGCGTGCTGTTTTCAAAAGACGGCAAAAGCCTGCTTCGATATCCTCACAACTTCGAGGACAAGACCTATGAAATACCCGAGGGTACGGAGACGATAGAGGATTACGCGTTTAACGGTAGCGCGTTAGAAACGCTGGATATTCCTTCCACACTTGAGCGGTACAGCTACATTGAAGACTGCAAAAAACTGACGTCCTTCGATGTAAACCCGCAGAATGCCGCATATATGTCCATTGGAGGAGTGCTATTTAGCAAGGACGCGTCTGCACTGCTTCAGTACCCCCAAGCCAAAGTTGGCGCGCCTTACAAAAACGACGGCGATGAAAGAGAGTACTATGCATATCATGCGCCCGAGGGCGTCATAAAAATAAACAGTTGGGCGTTCAATTCCTGCGCCGGTCTGAACAAAATAACACTGCCGTCATCCCTTGAAGAAATTGCGCCGTACGCGTTCAGCAATCTGGAGGGACAATTTGAGTTGAAAGAAGTAATATTTTCCGCCGGCAGCAGGCTTACCACCATCGGCGAAATGGCATTTATGGATATTTCTTCTTTGGAGCTGGTGAAACTAACGGCGCTTGAACCGCCTTCACTCGGCACCTTTGCGTTTTACTCTGTGGATGAGGATATGAAGCTGCTTGTGCCCTCCGACACAAAAGTATTGTACGAGGAGTCCCCGTGGAACCTTGTTGGAATAATGCTGGACGGCGGTGCAGAGCAGGCATACACGGTGAAATTTTTCACTGACGGCGGTAGCGCAATAACCAATGTGCGCAGCGCATACCTTGCCGGAGAAATAATACCGCAAAAAGAAAACAGCGTTTTCGGCGGTTGGCGCCTCGATAGCGGTTTGTTCGGTCCTCGCGTTGCCTTTCCTCTGGTCTTGTCCGAGGATTTGAACTTATATGCAAAATGGTATTCCGCCGCGCCCGGCACCGAGGGTTTGACTTTTGTCTTGCAACCGGCGACAGACACCTACGCCGTAAACGGTTATAGCGGCTTTGCCGAGAGTGTGGAGGTGCCGCCCACCCACAACGGCAAAATAGTATCGGAAATCGCCGCTTCGGCGTTCGCAAGAAGGACTCACGTTACAGATGTCAGCTTGCCCGAAACCGTAACCGAAATAAAAGACAGCGCCTTTGCCGGAGGCTACGATGCCGTAATGCGCCTTGAGAGCGTGGCTTTTCAAGGAAACGCGCTAAAAAGTATCGGCAATTATGCTTTCAGCTATTGCCGCAAATTAAGAAACATTTCTATACCTTCAGGAGTGGAGAGCATAGGTAGCTTTGCCTTTGAGAATTGCGTGCTGCTCGAAAGCGTTTCCCTTCCCGATACCGTGCGCTATATGGGCAGCTATGTGTTTTCGGACTGCTCTCAGCTTGTAGAAATAAACGTCGCGGCGGCGAACCAATTTTTCTCCGACGAAAACGGCATATTATACAATAAGACAATGACGAGATTGATAAGATACCCGTCAGGGAAAAGAGCGCAAGCCTTTGTTCTACCTGAAAGCGTTACAGAAATTGCCAGCGAGGCATTCCATTCGGCGCAATACTTGCTTGATGTGGCGCTTGCCAACGTAAAGACTATCGGAACAAGAGCTTTCTGGTACTGCGCTCTCACGAGTGTGATTATTCCGGACGGCATGACTACGCTAAATCCTTCGGTATTCCGCAATACTCCGCTACGGAGCATAACGCTGAGCGCGGCAGTTACGACAATTGAGGACTTTTTCCACGGACTAAACAGTCTGGAAGAAATAAACGCCGAAGTCAATGCGGAGTTCTGTTCGCTTGACGGAGTGCTGTATTCATCGGACAAAAAGACCTTGCTGCGCTTTCCGTCGGCGAAAAAAGACGCGTTTATAGTGCCTGCCGAAGTAGAAAGCATCGGAGCCAAGGCGTTCTTTGAATGCAAAATAACACATCTCACTCTCAACGACGGTCTTGAGAGCATCGGCATCGAAGCTTTTCAGCGTAGTACCGTGGAATCAATAACTTTCTGCGGACAGCTTGCGGAAATAAAAGACCGAGCGTTTATGTCTTCGGCATTGCGTTCGGTATTCCTTTCCGAAGAGTTTTATCCCGCTCTGGGCGCCGACGTTTTTGCAGGCGCGAAGGCAACGGTTTTTGCGCCGCAAGGCATTGTCGGCGAATTGGAAACTGCCGAGGGCTGGAAGAACATGGACATCTTTTCTAATACTTCGGTGTCGCAAGGGCTGCATCTTGTGCTTTTGGACGGATATTACAAACTCATACGTGCATTGGACAGTTCTGAAGAAATAACCGTTCCGTCAGATATCGGCGGCACGGAAATCAGGCAAGTAGGTAGCCACGCCTTTTCACCCTCGGTGAGAAAAATAATTTTTACCGACTCGATAAGAAAGCTGGACGGCTACGCTTTCAGCGGCGCAAGCAGCTTGACTACAGTGGTTTTCGGCGATAGCGGCGCGCTGGAAATAGGCGCCAACGCTTTTTACGGCTGCGGCGCGTTGACAAATATCGTTTTTGGCGGCGCGCCTCCGACACTCAACGGCGAACTGCCGGCTTTTTTCAGACTTAACGTATTTGTTCCGCCATCCGAAGATTTTTCCGACACTGCTTTCGCACTGTATGACATATATTCAAACGTCTCCGTTGCGGACGGCTACGCATATTCGGAGGATGGGGAAGGGGTTTGCATCATAGGCTATCTAAACTTCAGTGAAGAAATGAGCTTTCCGTCCACGCTGGGAGGAAAAAGCGTGGTTTCAATAGGCTCTTATGTTTTGAATCCCAACGTTGTATCGGCGGTCGTACCTGCAAGCGTACTTCACATATATGAGAACGCGTTTTCTTCCGAGGCGTACGACTTTTCGAACTTCGGAATAACTATGTTATTGAAAGAAATCGTATTTGAAGGCAACTCGCCTGTTGTTATTGATGCAAAAGCGTTCTTCGGGCTTTCGCTTGAGACAATAGCACTGCCTGACGGAACGTTGTCGGTATCTGAAGACAGCTTCAACGCTTGCGAGCAACTGACGAGCATAACAATATCTGCAGAAAACGGCAGTTATTCTTCAATAGACGGCGTGCTCTTTGATAAGGCGGCGCAAACCATAATAAGGTATCCTTCGGGGAGAAGGCAGGCGACGTACATTTTGCCAAGTACCGTGACGGATGTGGGCAGATACGCTTTCTGGGGGGCGCAACTTGTTTGCGTAACTTTGGGCGAAAATGTGCAGCTGATACGCAGTTATGCTTTCGAGGATAGCGGCTTACTTGATATCTCACTACCAATGGGGTTGCTCCGGCTGGAGCCTTTTGCGCTAAAAGGCTGTCGAAGAATAAATAAGCTCAGCCTACCTCTGAGTCTGACACAATTCGACTCGTCGGCGGTTGTGGACTGCGCAACTTTAACGGTAATATACGCTTCTCCCCAAAGCGACGGGTTTTCGTCGGTGGACGGAGTGCTTTTTGACAAGACGGGAGAGCGGCTCATAAGCTATCCTTCGGGACGGCAGGGTAGCTATACAATACCGGAGGGCGTTAAACATATTTCAGCATACGCCTTTTACGGCAGCTTATTAAATAGTATCAGCTTGCCGCAGAGCGTGATAGACGTAGGCTCTTTCGCCTTCGCAGGCAGCCTTTTATTAAAAAGTATAGACACTGCCAACGTAAGTGTACTCCCCGAAGGCATGCTGAAGGACTGCGCCGAGCTGGAGACGCTGACAACGGGATACATTGAAGAAATCGGCGCCGCCTTCGCCGAGGACTGCGCAAAGCTGCGCGCCTATGAATTCCCTGCAGGGCTAAAAAAGATTGGCGCGCGCGCCTTCGCCGGCTGCGCGGCGCTTACAGAAGCCAAGCTAAAGGACGGAATTCAAAGCGTAGGCAACGAGGCGTTCTTGAGCTGTTCGGGCTTGACGGTGGTTGAACTGCCTTCTGAAGCTGATATGGGAGAGGCAGTACTGAAGGGTGCAACTGCTGTTATGGATATAAAAATCGGCTTGAGGTATCCCCTAAGCTACATTTTCGGCAACCTTTCAGGCGCGCCCGTGTCATTAAAGCGTGTTGCTGTTTTGTCGGCGGCGGAGATACCGACAGAATATTTTATGAATTGCGCCGCGTTGCAGACTGTCACCATCCCGCAGAGCGTGGCGGTGATAAGACCCAGAGCATTTGAGGGTTGCTCGTCGCTAGCAGAGGTGGAATTCATAGGGACATCGCTTCTTGCTTCCATAGAAGAGGCGGCGTTCAGGAATTGTACAAGCCTAGTGCGTTTGACAATTAGAAAAGAAATACCGCCGTCGTCGCATCCAACGGCTTTCAACGGAAACATAAGCGGCATGGAGGGCAAGCTGACCGCGCTCAAGGTCTATGTGCCGTCCGAATACGTAGCCGCTTATTCGGCAAGCTGGGAGGTCAGCGTGAACGCCATCAATTAGACGGTCGCGTAACGCTATTAGAGTATAAGTGGGATAGTATTTTCAAATATAATTCTTCTTGACATAACGCTTATATATGAGTTATTATTTAATAAATAGTATAGCTATAGGACTGCGGTGAAAACGTAATGAAAAAACTAATAATTTTCGGCATAATATTAATTGCGGCGCTCGGTTTGCTGCTTACAGCATGCGGCGGCACAACTGACGACGGCGACAAAGAAATCGTCAGGTCTTTGCGCATTCTCGAATCCTCGCCGAAATCCTTTGCTATAGACGACGACCTCGATCTTTCGGCTATAAAAATAGAGGTCGAATACAAAAGCGGCAAAAAAGAAATCATTTCCCTTTCAGAAACCATGATACGTGACGAGGACAGACCTAAGTTTTCGACTATCGGCGCGGGCATTACCGTGCTTATTGAATACGGCGGCAGAACCATTCCGTACAGCTTTGAGGTCACAGAATCCAAACAAACAAAATATTACTATGCGCATTTTGTCAGCAACGGCGGCTCGAGTGTTGAGTCACAGCTTGTAAGTGTCATTGAGACCTTTACTATACCCACAAAGCAAGGTTACAAGTTCCTGGGCTGGTACGACAATGTCAATCTAGGAGGCAATCCCGCCGTGGCGCCTCTTCCTATCACCAAAGAGACGACATTTTTTGCCAAGTGGGAGGACAACAGAAGGTGGGCTGTGGAATTCCTCGACAAGGAAGGCAATGTCATCCCGTCTTACACTGCCAACATAGTTCACGGTGAGAGCGTCTTGTACGAGCCGAACGGTCTTTCCGTGGAAGGCTATATCTTTGACCGATGGGACGGACAATTCGACAATATCACCGAGAACACACAAATAAGGTCGATTTACACGAGAATTATTTGTTTCGTAAATTATCATTTTAATTATCTTGAGCCCGGAGCTTCCATCGATTCTAAGCCCGTGCCTTACGGTGAGACGTTATCCACCGAAAGCCGTCCTGCATTCGTCCAAAAAGAAGGCTTTACCGGCAAGTGGAAAATCCTCAACATAAATTACGAAACCGTCGAGATAACCAATCAGTTTGACAGAGTGACGTCAGACATTGACGTCGTGCCCGTTTATGAAATCATTAAGCACACTTTGACTTTCCAAGACGACTCGGCTTTTCTTGGCAGTGGCACAAGCAGGGACAACATAATCGTAACAATAAACTACGGGTCTGACTTTTCGTTGACTTCAAGCGAAAACAATCTTTCTTCGCCCGAGCCTCGGGTCGGACACACGGCAGAATGGGCGGTGCTCATCAACAACCAATGGGTTTGTATAAAGAACGGCAGTATCTGGGACGAACTGAACTCAGAATGGCAGCCTCTGCCTGTTCCGGTGACCAGTATGGACCTGAAAAATAGCACCGGAGACACCGTTACCACCATCACAAACGGAACTATGTTTTCCGCCATAAAAGCCAATTTGCAAATCCAAGCGAAATTTGTCAAGAACAAGCATACGCTGATCTTCCGCAGAGGGCAAAAGACGCTCGAAACGGTGCTGAACATTCCTTACGATACCAAGTTTAAGCTTTACAAGCTTGAATCG
Source organism: Clostridia bacterium (assembly GCA_028703745.1). Classification (GTDB taxonomy): domain Bacteria; phylum Bacillota; class Clostridia; order Christensenellales; family DTU072; genus DTU072. Next base: position 156 of record JAQVME010000053.1, on the reverse strand, counting down.
GGAACTCCCGACCCTGATTTGGTTTATGGCGGCAAGCCAAAAACCTATTATGTGAACTACAATGCGCCCGAGGACTGGGACATCGAATGGTATCCCAACAACCAATGGGAGGAGGAAGACAAGTTTGATTTTGACAACGGGTATATCACAGTCAAG
>JAQVME010000052.1 GCA_028703745.1 Clostridia bacterium | reverse complement strand
CCTTAAAAAAAAGAGTAGGCGCAATCGTCGGACTGGTTTTTTTTATTGTGGCGATAACGGTTTATTCGCTGTGCGTTTTCACCGTTGATATAAGCGGCAACGAAATCGTGGATACCGACGTTATCGACGAAAGAATAACTTCGGAAACCAAGCTCCCCCTATTCAATGCCAATATTGATACAAAAAAGCTAGAACGGGAAATAATGTCTATCGAAGGCATAAGCAGCGCCAGCGTCTCGCGTATTGGTACGACGCTGAAGGTTGTCGTACTGGAAGAATTGCCGCGTACCTCGATTGAGGATATCCGAACCGTCTTTTTGCCGATAAAATCGAAATACGACAGCGTAATAACCCGCATGTTCGTAACTTGCGGCACACCGCTTGTCAAAGTAGGACAGCCGGTTCAAAAAGGGCAACTTCTCATAGCGCCCTATATTATGAAGGACGAAAAGACTACGGTTGAAAGCAAGGCGGGCGGCGAGGTATACGGCAAGGTGTGGTTAAAAAAGACCAAAACCTTTTATCCGGAAACCATAGAGTTTTGCCGCACGGGTGAAAGCTTTACCGTGTACGATATAAAAGCCTTCCGCTGGATAAACTCACCGCCGAATCCGTTTGTATATAGTGAGAAACAAACAGAAATAATTTATCTGGGCGGAATAGTGCCTCTCAGAGCCGAAAAGAGCGTTTACTTTGAAACGCAAAAAACTGTCGTGCCCTTTGATTTTGACAGTTGCGGCGATACGCTGATAAAAGAGGGGGTAACAGAACTTGAGGGAGAGTTGCCCGAAGATGCGGTAAAGATTCGACATTGGTATGAGATAAAAAGACTGGACAAAATAGTGCAATTAGATATATACTATGAGGTAGAAATACGGATAAACTAAAATAATAAGGACAAAAAATGCAAGATAACCTTCCTAACGCGCCTTCAAAAAGCAAGCTTGGTTTTTTTAAGAAGCAGTGGCTGAAATATTTGGCGCTCGCCGTTTTTTCGTTGCTTGTTGCTTTCTTAGTCAAATTGACGTTTACGGGCTTCGGTGGTTTTGTCACGGCATTATCCGATAAGGCCGAGCTGTCACAAATTTTTGCGCTCAGCGGTATTATGGCTATCATTATGTTTTCGTTGTTTTTTTATATCTTCCAAACAAAAAAGGAATTGCTCGAAAACAAGCGTATTCTCGCAGTAATATTGCTTTCAATATTGCTTACACTGATGGTGTCCATTCTTTTCGGCAAGTCCATAAGTGTTTCGCTTATGCCCCTTGCGCTTAGCGGACTGCTTATCGGTATACTCATTGACAAAAGGGTTGGACTTGTATCAAACTTTTTCATCAATCTCAGTTTCTTCTTTACTTTTACAATAATTTTCGGAGTCAAAGAGATTATGATTACGTCTACTGCTTTGCTTTCGGGCATAGTGTCGGGCACGTATATGATTTTGATGATGGAGAAGACCTATACGAGAATGAAATTTCTGTTGAACGGCTTGCTGATTTCGCTCTTCATATCCCCGGTTGCCATTCTTGTTGCGACATTTATGAAATTCTCGCTCAACAATGTGCTTTACACGGGGCTATGGACTTTCCTTTCTGTTACGCTGTCTGTATCGCTTTTCATAACCGTGCTGCCTGCCTTTGAAAAGGTCTTCAAGCTTACCACCAATTTCGGACTCGAGGAGATTTGCTCTTTTGACACCAAGTTGCTCAAAAGACTTAGCACCGAGGCTCCCGGCACGTTCAATCATAGCCTTGCCGTGGGCAATCTGGCGCAGCTTTGCGCGCTGGCAATCGGCGAAAATCCACAGCTTGCCAAGGCAGCTGCCTATTATCACGACATGGGCAAGCTTAAAGACCCGCTTTGCTACGTAGAAAACCAGAGCGGCTACAATCCGCACGACGATTTTATTCCCGAAGTATCGGTATACGTCATCACTCAGCACACAAAATGGGGCTATGAGTTGCTAAAAAAAGAGAACTTGCCCGATGTCATTGCCGATATAGCGCTCGAACACCATGGCACGACCTTCGTCAATTATTTTTATAACAAAGTCAGGAAGATGACGGAAGACAGCGTCGAACGCAAGGATTTCAGCTACGGCGGACCCATCCCGTCCACAAAGGTTAGCGCAATAATCATGATAGCCGACACCGTTGAGGCGGCGACAAGGGCGCAGGGCATTTCTGCGGACCCGTCGGTCATGCGCTCTTTTGTCCACAAGCTAATAGAAGAAAAACAAACCCAGAATCAATTTGATAACAGCAATTTAACGTTCAAGCAGCTCAAAAAGATAGAGGACACGCTGGTGGAGGCTCTCCCCGGCGTATTTCACAACAGAATTTCATACGAAGAAAAAAAATAAGAGGAAACTATGATAAAGATTTACCAACACAGAAAACAAGGCTATGAAGACACCATAAGAAAGGCGGCATTGGCCGCCGTTTCACATTTCGGCATAAAAGAAGAGGACGTGGGTATAGAAATAAACACCGTGACTGCCGAACAAATAAAAGCGCTCAACAACAGCTATCGCGGCAAGGACTGCGAGACAGACGTGCTGAGCTTTGCCTCGGCGCCTTTCGCTTTGCCGCTTGACAAGAACAATTATCCCGACATGCTCAACCCTGAAGACGGTAGCATTATGCTTGGAGAGATATTCATTTGCACGACTAAGGCGGCGCAGCAGGCGAAGGAGTACGGGCACAGCGTCGAAAGGGAAATAAGCTTTTTGACCTGTCACGGAGTATTGCATCTGCTGGGCTTCGACCACGAAGAAGAGTCGGGCGAAAAAGTTATGCAAGAGCTTCAGGACAAAATACTTGACGAGGAGCTGGGCGTTGCCAGAGATGCCACAAAAGAGCCGTCAGCTTTCAAATCGGGGTTCGTTGCTATTATGGGCAGACCAAACTCCGGCAAGTCCACGCTTACCAATAATATCGTAGGCGAAAAGGTATCTATTGTTTCGTGGAAGCCCCAAACGACGAGAGACAAGATACTGGGCATCTATAACGACGAGAATACGCAGATAGTGCTGATTGACACTCCGGGTCTGCATACGCCCAAAAACAGCCTGGGCAAATATATGATGAAGACGGCGAGAACGGCGCTTGAGGGCGTCGATGCTGTTGTGTATCTTATTGATGCGGAGAAGGGCGTGGACGGCAAGGACAAGCAGAATATCGTCAGCTATGTGGAGAACGGGCTGAACACAATACTCGCCGTCAACAAGATAGACCACGTCACCAAAGAGAAGGTCTTCTCAATCTTGACGGAGCTGAAGGACGTGGAGGGAATCAAGGCAATAGTACCGATATCCGCGCTAAAAGGCAAGAACGTCGACATTATTCTAAATGAAATCAAGAGCCTGTTGACGGACACCACAAAGTTTTATCCCGACGATATGTTCACGGACAAGAACCTGCGCTTCATGACGGCGGAAATCATCAGAGAAAAAGCGTTGCGCCTGCTTGACAAGGAGGTGCCGTACGGAATAGGTGTCGACATCACGAGATATGAGATTAGGCAGAACGGCATCATCGATATCGACGCCGACATAATTTGTGAAAAAGCCGCCCACAAGCCGATTATCCTCGGAAAAGGCGGCAGCATGATAAAAAAGATAGCTACTTTCGCGAGGCAGGACATCGAGACAATGACGGGTAGCAAGGTTTTTCTTACGGTCTTCGTATTAGTCAAGGAGGATTGGCGTGGCAGTGATAATATTATGAAGGGGTTGGGGTATGATCTAAAGACCTAAAAAAATATTTTAATTTTTCTGAATAATAAAAAGTGGTTCGCCACATTCTATAGTTGTAAGCATCAGAATTGCTTATAGGCTATAGGGGTGAGAATGAAACAAATTGATGAGTTGTTATGGGAGACATTTAAGAAGAGCGGACAAACCGGCTATTATATGTTGTATAAAGCCATAAATGATGAAGAGATTAAAAAATAAAGCTCATTAAACCAAGATAGCTGCGGAAAGGAACCACCTTATTTATTAAGGTGGTTTTTCCGTAAAAAGAGGGAATCAATGGATTACAAGGGCGTGTGCCTTAGGGCGACGAACTACAAAGAGAAGGACAAGTTGCTCACCGTGGCAACCTTCGAAAAGGGTATTATTACCGTTACCGCCAAGGGCGTGCGCAGCTCGAAAGCTAAGTTATGCGCCGGTTGTATGCCGCTGGTGTTCGGCGAATTCGGCGTTACGGAGTCGCGAGGCGGATACGTGCTCACCGGAATAAACATAGAAGAAAGTTTCAGGAATTGCTGGACTGACACGACGCGCAATCTGGCGGCGGTGCTTATACTTGAGACTATAGAAAAGACCTGCATAAGAGGTGAGACTATCGCCTTTGAGCTGTTGCTTGCGCTAAAAGCGCTTCAAGAAATAAATTACGGCAGCGCATACCCCTTTGCCGCGGCGGTTTGGTTTTTGCTGGGAATGTTGAAATATACCGGCGTGGATTATTCCGTCGAAGATCTGCCCACAAACGTAAAAAAGGTGCTTGACGCGCTCTCTGACATTTCGGCTGAGGATTCCGGCACCCTCGATATGTTGCCGACGGACATAGACACCACGCTTTATTATATCAATCCTATCTTAAAAAACCGTTTGTCACTCAACCTTTCAGTTATTAAAGAAATTTATACCGTCATAAATTCCGAGGCGTTCCGCAACGGAAAGGTATCTTAACGCGCGAATAGGATAAAAATGCGGCTTTTGGTATATAATTATCTTATAAATGGTTGAAATTGCTTGTAAAATTATCAGTTATTTTATATAATAACTGAGATGATTTATAAAAAACTTTTAGAGGAGAAATTTAATGGCAAAATTTGTTTATTTGTTTAAAGAAGCAGACGGAAAGAACAAAGCGATGTTCGGTGGCAAGGGAGCCAATCTCGCGGAGATGACAAAGCTCGGCATGCCTGTTCCGGAGGGCTTTACCGTCACGACGGAAGCCTGCACAAAGTACTATGAAGACGGAGAAAAGATTTCCGAAGACATTATCGCCCAGATATTCGAGGCGCTCGCCAAGGTTGAGGCGCAAGCCGGCAAGAAGTTCGGCGACCCCGAGAATCCTTTCCTCGTATCGGTCCGCAGCGGCTCAAGGGCTTCTATGCCCGGCATGATGGACACCATCTTGAACCTCGGACTTACCGACGTATCGGTGGAAGGTCTTGCCAAGCTTACGCAGAACCCCCGTTTTGCTTATGACTGCTACAGAAGATTTATACAGATGTATTCCGACGTTGTCACCGGTCTGGGAAAATCCTATTTTGAAGAGATTATTGACGAACTGAAGCACAAGAAGAACATAAAGCTCGATACAGAATTCACCGCTTCCGACCTCAAGGAGCTTATCGCTTCTTTCAAGGCGTTATACAAAGATAAGATAGGCACAGATTTCCCCCAAGACCCCAGACAGCAGCTTATCGGCGCAACCGAAGCTGTTTTCAAAAGCTGGGACAACCCCAGAGCCATCTCTTACCGCAGAATGAACGACATTCCCGGAACATGGGGTACGGCTGTCAATATCCAGTCAATGGTCTTCGGCAATATGGGAGACACATCAGGCACAGGCGTTGCGTTCACCAGAGACCCCGCTACGGGCGAAAAAGTGCTTTACGGCGAATACCTTATGAACGCGCAGGGCGAGGATGTCGTTGCCGGCATAAGAACCCCCATGACTATTGATCACCTGAAGGAGACCAACCCCGAGGTATACGACCAGTTCGTAAAGATTACGCAGAAGCTCGAGGATTATTTCAAGGATATGCAGGATATGGAGTTTACCATCGAGAGAGGCAAGCTTTATATGCTACAAACCAGGAACGGCAAGCGTACGGCTCACGCCGCCATAAAGATAGCTTGCGACCTCGTCGAGGAAGGACTTATTACCAAGGAAGAGGCAGTACTCAAGGTCGAGCCAAAACAGCTTGACGAGCTGCTTCATCCGCAATTTGATTGTGTTATGTTGCGTTCCTCAACGGTTATCGCAAAAGGTCTTCCGGCTTCCCCGGGCGCCGCTTGCGGCAAAATAGCTTTCTCTGCAGAGGAGGCAGTGCGCAGAGCCGAGAAAGGCGAGAGCGTAGTGCTCGTTAGACTTGAGACCAGTCCCGAGGACATTGAGGGTATGGCCGTTGCAAAGGGTATTCTCACCGCCAGAGGCGGCAGAACCTCGCACGCGGCTGTCGTTGCCCGCGGAATGGGCAGATGTTGCGTGGCAGGTTGCGGAGAACTCGTCATAAACGAAAAAGCCAAGACCGTTACCATCAAAGGCGTTGTATATACAGAGAACGATTATTTCTCGCTTGACGGCAGCACCGGCAACATATACGCCGGAAAGGTTAACACAGTACCCGCCACGGTCAGCGGCTATTTCGGAAGGATTATGCAATGGGCAAACGAATGCAGAAAGCTCAAAGTAAGAGCCAACGCAGACACCCCCACCGACGCTAAGCAGGCTAGAGAGTACGGCGCAGAGGGCATAGGACTTTGCAGAACTGAGCATATGTTCTTTGCCGAGGACAGAATTGCCGCCGTCCGTGAAATGATAGTATCGACTACGGTTAAGCAGAGAGAGAAGGCTCTGGCAAAATTGCTGCCCATGCAGAAAAACGACTTTATAGAAATATATAAAGCCATGGGCAATTATCCCGTTACCATAAGATTCCTGGATCCGCCCCTTCATGAATTCGTTCCCCACAAGGAATCCGAAATCAAGGCGCTCGCTAAGGAAATGGATATCGCTTTTGAAGAATTATCTACCATTATCGAGGGCTTGAAGGAATTCAACCCCATGCTCGGGCATCGCGGTTGCAGACTGACTGTGACCTATCCGGAAATCGCCGTTATGCAAACGAGAGCGGTTATCGAAGCCGCCATTGAATGCAACAAATCAGGCGCCAACGTCAAGCCCGAGATTATGATTCCGCTTGTAGGCGACATAAAAGAACTCAAATACGTCAAGGATATCGTCGTAAGTACCGCCGAAAAGGTAATGACCGCCAACAAAGTCAAGGTGGATTATACCGTAGGCACGATGATAGAGATTCCTCGCGCGGCAATCACCGCCGACGAAATAGCCAAGGAAGCCGATTTCTTCTCCTTCGGCACCAACGACCTTACGCAAATGACTTACGGCTTCAGCCGTGACGATGCAGGCAAGTTCCTGAACGACTACTACGACAAGAAGATTTTTGAGTCAGACCCCTTCCAAAAGGTTGACCAAATAGGCGTAGGCAAGCTTATGAAAATAGGTGTGCAACTGGGTCGTCAGACCAAGCCGGAACTGAAATGCGGCATATGCGGAGAGCACGGCGGAGATCCCTCCTCAGTAGAGTTCTGCCACCAAATCGGGCTCAACTACGTTTCTTGCTCGCCCTTCAGAGTGCCCATAGCAATACTTGCGGCGGCTCAAGCGGCTATCAAGAGCAAATAAACAAAAAGCTTTATAAAGAAGAAAGGCTGTTCACACAATGAACAGCCTTTTTTTAACGAAAACGAAAAACGAAAAACGAAAAACGAAAAACTATGGATTAGATTTCTCCGCTCCGTTACACTTCGGTCGAAATGACATATTATAAGGATGAGATTTCTCCGCTTTGGTCGAAATGACACTATTGAATAACGATAAACGAAGAATGAAAAAATTGACTTTAGCGCGTTTTTTTGGTATGATAAATATAAAAGTAAAGGTAAGAAAAACACTATGCTTTTATTCGGCTGATTATTGGAGAGAGAATTGAACGGACTGGATTTATCAAAGCTAAACGACTGCCAAAAGGCTGCCGTAACGGACACAGAAGGGGCGGTACTGGTATTTGCCGGGGCAGGCA